>JAMCWS010000102.1 GCA_023480605.1 bacterium | reverse complement strand
CGAGGAAGGAACCGAGCCGCCAGCAGGCTGAAAAAGGATTGGCTGACAAAAATACAGACCCCTATGTCAGCTTCTATTCGTTTGCATTTGCGCCCACATGGGATCATAATTTGTTGAAGATCAGGGAAAGTAAACGATTGGGTAAGCCAACCAGGCAATCTCTGCGATGGATTGCATGAAAGGCGACGGCGGATTGAGATGCTGCCTGTGATGTTTTAGTTTGTGGATCTGGGGGGAGTCTGACTAAACTCGACCGAGGCGATCGAATCCCATGCCACCAGCCGCACGTATGACCGACAAACATGTCTGTCCGGTCTCCGATGGGCCCAAACCCCACGTGGGCGGAGTCATTTTACCCCCTTGCGAAACCACGGTCCTCATTGGTTTCCTGGCCGCCGCGCGAATGGGGGACAAGGCCGAATGCAAAGGCCCTCCCAATGCCATCGCGCAAGGCTCGCCGACCGTTTTCATCGGGGGTATGGCCGCCGCCCGGATGGGAGATCAGATGGCTCACGGGGGCAAAATCGTCCAAGGTGAGCCAACGGTCATTATCGGCGACTCCGGAGGCGGCGGGGGCGGGGGAGGCGGCGGGGGCGCGGGTGGCGGCAGCGGAGGTGGCGAATCCTCCGCCGATGAAATGAGTTCGCAGCCAGGCGACGGCGGCGGGACGGCCGCGTCGGCCCAAGGCGCATCCGGCGGCGCAGCCGGCACGAGTCGGACCCGGGCCGCCGCGCGCACCGAGCATCTGGTCTCGGCCCGCTGGGAGCGCACCCGCGCCCGTGTCGGCGATCCAGTCCGAATGACGGCCGCCACCGCCGGGATCGCGGAGGGAAGCCAGTTGACCTTCTGCGTTTATGAACGCGGCTCGGGCGGCGGCGAGCAGCAAATCATCGAGCGCCAGGCGCCGGTGACCGGCTCGCGAGCCCAAACCACCTTTCAGCGCAGCCAAATCGATACCGAAATCGACCTCAAGCGCGGCGCCGCGCAGGGCGACAATCAACCGCTCCTGTATTACTTCCGGGTCCGTTGGCAGTCCGAGGAGGTCGAATCCGACGACCTGGTCCTGACCTGCGATCTATGGCTGAATCCGAAGGATCATCTCGGCCAGCCGTTCGCGGGCCGGAAATACGTGATCGAATTTGCCGACGGCACCTCGCGCACGGGCCAGCTTGGCGAAGATGGCGACCGGCTGGAGAACGTTCCGGCCGGGCCGTTCAAGCTCGGGCTGGAGGGATGGAACATGGAGTCAACGGGACCCGGACCGGTAGTGCCGGAATCCGATCCTGAAGCGGAGGGAGGTTACGAGGACCAAGCCCCGGGCGAATGAAGGAATGAGAAATGTGCCAGAATCAGGGCCGTTTGGGCGGAACCATCCAGGGCAGCACGACGGCGACCGCCCTCCTTGACATACGCGAGATGGTGAAGTACCGCTGCCCCGGCGCCGTCGCGCCGGCGAACTGCCTGTTCCGTTTTGGCGAGAACGAGCGCACCCACCGGCGCGAGCGCCAGGTGCATCGGATTGTCTCGCGCAAACGCTGGCCCGACCCATCGACGTGGGGGGTGGACACGCCTGCGCCGGCCGGGGGGCGCACGCTGAGCGTCTTCGACGTCACGGCGCGCCAATTGGTCCTGATCGCCCGTTCTCTGAATCGTATGCCGGTCAGCCACATCCAGGCGATTCCCCGGATTGTTGCCGACTTCCGTGTCGGCCCGGTCGGGACGGGGACGGTTCGCACGGGCGGCAACACGCGCCCGGCTTCCCCCGGCGTCCGCGGCCGAGGCGTCGTCCTGGAATCCCAGGCAGCCATGGAGATTTCGTATCACTCGCTGAACGCCGATTGCGCGGACCTGCTGGCAGGGGAGCCTTCAATTCAGAACTGGTATGACGACCCGACGCACCTGTGCACGACTCTCTATCACGAAGCCGGCCATTGTATCGACGTCCGATACGGCTTCATGCGGTCCCTTTCGCGCGCGAATTACAACTACATGTACAACTGGTTTCGGGGGTTGGTGGAAATGGGCGTTTACCGTGGAAACACCCGAAGTTCCGGCGAAGCGATCGCCGAAGCCAACCGTTACTTACATGCACGTCAACTCCGCGGGCGCAATGCGACGTATAGCGGCACCGAGTACCTGGGCGCCCGTGTGCGCGAAATCGTTCTGAACCATCCCGTTTACCATGATGTGCTCGGCGAATTTCCGCCTGAAGTCGTTCGGTGAGATCAGTGTGCGTGGCGGCGGGTTTCGGCACGCGTCAGGTTTTTTTCACCAACAGGCCTCAAGACGCCAAAAATAAATCATGGCACGCACGACGTCATTTCATTCGATTGGGTTCGAAAAAGCCAGGAGGCGCGTGATGAAATCCGTCAAACTTTCCTTGCTTGCGTATGGAATGATAAGCCTTGCGATCCTGGTTATTTTCTTCCCGCCGGATAAAGCGAAGGGGCAGGCGGGCCCATCGCCCCCACCCCCCGCGCTTTTCTTCACCGACCTGGAGTCGGGTCCCAACACCGGCGGGCAGGATAATCTTGGCGCCTTCGTCACGATTTGGGGTGAGGAATTCGGCGCCGCTCGTGGCGACTCCACCGTCACTATGGGCGGCCATGAGGTTGCCCGTTACGTGATCTGGGGCTCCGATAACGCCGCCGCTCGCAACATGGACATGATCGTGGTCCAGCCCGGGCCCGCCACCGTATCCGGAGACCTGGTCGTCACGGTCGACGGCCGGTCCAGTAACCCATTGCCCTTTACGGTTCGCGATGGACAGATTTATTTTGTCATTCCGGGGGCGGCCAACGCCGACGATGCAAATCCCGGATCCTATGACGCCCCGTTCGAGACGCTTTATCGCCCGCGAGAGGTGATGCAGGCGGGCGACACCGTTTACATCAAGGGCGGCGTCTTCAGCAGCGCTGATCCCGCCTATCCGGGCTGGGATGCCGTTCTACTCCTACACCCCGATACGGACCCTAACGGCACGGCCGACCGGCCTGTCGCCTATATCGGATATCCGGGAGACCCGCCTCTCATCAACGCCCCGCAACCGCTGCGGCGGGGAATATACATGGATCAAACGATGACCTATTACATCTTCGCCAACCTGAGGTTCACTCAGGGGCTTGCCCCATACGAGGGCATGCTCCAGATGAGCGGGAATGGGCATCGCGCGGTCGGCAACTATTTATACGACGCCCTTTCCTCGACTGCGATTGGGATCGCGGGCAACAGCGCGGATTATAAAATCTTTGGCAACCTCCTGCGCAACAATGGCCAAGGTGACTGGGAGGATGGGGTTGGCTTTTATATCCAAGGGTTCGGTACCAATCAGAATATTGATTTCGGCTGGAACCAGATTCAAGATCAACGCGGCAGACGGGCCATCCAACTTTTCGGGCATGAGGCCGGTGACCGCATGGATAACATTCGCATCCATGACAATCTGATCTCGAGTTCCTTACAATTACGCAACAACATCCTTCTCGGGGGCAGCGACGGCGGCACGGAGGTGCTGGGGACGATCTATGTTTACAACAACATCATCGTGGGCGCGGATTGGGGAGGGCTGCGTGTCAACGACCCACAGGGAACGGTCTTCATCCAGAATAACGTTCTCTATGACAATGGCACGCTGGGGTCCGACAGCAATGCGCAACTCTTCATTGAGCGGGCCGGCGCCGGCCGAATCACGGTGCAGAATAATATCCTGTATGCCGAATCCGAACAGACCTATTATCAATTTGGGCCGAGTGCGGATTCCTCGGCGTTGAACGCGAGTCACAACCTGGTCTATAACGCCGGCCCAGCCCCGGAATGGGACTCCGATAGCATCAACGAGAATCCTTTATTCATCGACGTCGCTGCCATGGACTTTCATCTTCAGCAGCTCAGCCCGGCCATTAATGCCGGCGTCGATTCCGGCCGCGAGCGAGATTATGATGGGATCGTCCGCCCACAAGACCTGGCCTTCGACATCGGCGCGTATGAGTATCAAAGCGGCGTCGAACCCACTCCCACGCCAACCCCAACGCCCACACCGACACCCACGCCTCCCGTGCCGACGGCCGCCGGCATGCGGCTTGCGGTTTCCTGTGAACTGACGACCCCCAGCACGGTGACCGGCGGCGGGAGCATTCAATACACTTATGCTTGGTCAAGCACGCGCGGCGATCTTGTCGCCCACGGCCCCAAACCAGAAATCACCGATATGCTCGAAATGGATCTCGTGCAATACGGGGACACCTGGACCGTGACCGTGACGCCCAGTTCCGGAGGAATAGATGGCCCTTCAACGACGGCCAAGGTGCGAATTCTCAATCCCAAGAATGATGTGGAGCAGTGGGCTTTATACGAGTGACAGCACGGGCATGCCGTATGCTTCATCGACTCCGCCCTCCAATCGGGCGCAAGTTGGACGGTTTTTTATTCTGACCGGACTTGGCGATTCGTTTGGGTTGGCAGACAATCCGCGAGACTCCAAAATGCCTGAACGCCGAACCGATCAAAGCGAATTCATGCTGCCGGGGCGGCGGCAGGACGCGGCATGCTACGTGGGGTTCACCTCGGCAACTTCGCCCGTCGAGAGCGCTTTTGGTTGTCTTCATTCCCCCTTTGGCTGATCATGTCCTTGACGAGTCGGCCGTCCGCCCTCAGGGCGCCGGCTCCAATCGCTTTCATCACAAAAACCGGTGGACGTTTCCGATGCGGGGCATTTCGTGCCTATTCGCGGATTCGGTGAAACTTATCGTTGGGGCGGCGCTGAGCTGGGCGACGGCGCAGTCGCGCGCGCCGGCGGCCGCCCCGCCAGGACCCACCGTCATCGACGAAATCCACTTCGCCTCGGAGAATGTCAACTACAAGCCGGCCTTCGAGGAAATCATCCGCCGCTACGAACGAATCCACCCCGAAATCCGCGTCAAACTGACCGTCGTGCCGCAGAACATGGAGACGTGGATCCGCACCAAGTTCGCGGGCGGCCTGGCGATGGCGCCCGACATTTACAACGGCGAGCAAACCCCCACTTACGGCAAGCAGGGTAAATGGGTCAGCCTCAATTCCTACCTGGAGCAGGTCAATCCCTACACCGGCCGCCCGTGGGCCGAGACGATGGACATGACGCTCCTGCGCCATTACGACATCTCGGGACAGATCTACGCTATCGCGCTCGACACGATCGACATCGGCATCGTTTACAACCAGGAGATTTTCGACCGCCTGGGCCTCAAGCCACCGCGCACCTGGGAAGAGTTACTCGGCCAGTGCGAAACCATCCAACGCGCCGGCTATGTCCCCTTCGCACTGCCCGGCGACTTCCACGACTTCTACATCGGCGTGACCGCCTGGCTCGTTCGCTTTTTCAGCGACGCTTACTGCCGCGACCTGGTGCCCCTGTTCATGGCGCAGCCGGGCGACTGGGACTACACCCCCGAAGACAACGGCAATTTCAAGCTCGACCTGACCGACCGCTTCAACGACGCCGAAGTGGTGATCGACGTCGAGCGGCAACTGATGGCCTTCCGCGACGGCCGCTTTCGGTTCGATTCGGACCGTTTCCGGGCGCTTTACCGCCAGCTCAAGCGCTTCAGCCGCTATTGGGAGCCTGGCTGGGCCGGCACCGACATGGGCATGGCCAACCAGCTTTTCCTCAAGCAGCGCGCGGCGATGATGTTCGAAAGCAGCGGCGTCGTCGTCGCGCTCGATTTCAACATGCGGGACCTGCGGCCCGAGGATCGCTTCCGTTGGGGCGTGATGACGATCCCGCCCATCACGCGCGATCCTTATTGCCTGGCCCCCTTCCGTGGCGTGGGGGGCGCCGGCACTTATTACGTCATCACCGACAAGCGGAGCATCGACCCGGCCCACGTCGAGCGCGTGGTCGACTTTATGCGCTTCCTGGCCTCGCCCTCGATGGGCGAAGTGCTGGTGCGCGAAACCCTGGCCAACGACTGGCCGATCGCTGGCCCCCTGGCCATCAAGGGCGTCAAACTGCCCGGCGACCTGGCCGCCAAGTACGAGCCCTTCATCGGCCGCGGCTACGAGAAAGTGACCTTCGTCGGCCTGGGGAACGAACAGGAAAGCATCTTCGACTGGGCGACGCTGGCCCAGGAGTTCTTCGCCGGCCGCATCGACGAAGACACCTTCCTGCGCCAATACCAGGCGGCCATGGAGCGAGCCCTGCCCCGCATCGTCAGCCAGCTCAACCTGGACTGGAATCCCGCCACGCGCGACGAGGTCGGCTTCCGGACCCCGCCGCCCCGAAATCCCTTCAACCCGATCGAGAATGGCGGCCTGATGGTGCTCCTGCTGCTGGCGGGGCTGGCCGTTTTCGCGGCGGTCTCCCACGCGCTGAGCCGCCGTCGCTACGGCGCCCATTACGCCCCGCTGACTTTCGTGCTGCTCCTGCCCACCTTCGCCCTGCTCGCGACGTTCAATTACTTTCCCGTGATCTCGGGCCTCTGCCACGCCTTCACCCACTGGGAAGAGGGAGTCCAGGCGACCTTCAACGGCCTGGACAACTTCCGTCGCATGGCGCGCGACATCTACCTGTTCACGGGCCTGGGCAACCTGGCGATCCTCATCGCCGCCGGCCTGTTCAAGTCCACGGTGGTTCCCTTCCTCGTGGCCGAACTCATCATGAGCCTCCGGGGCGGACACTGGCGCTCGTTTTACCGCACCGCCTTCCTCGTGCCGATGGTCGCCCCCGGCATCGTGATGATCCTCATCTGGAAATTCATCTACGACCCCAACCTGGGGCTGCTCAACGGCCTGCTGGAGCGGGTCGAGCGCGCACTGGGCACGACCGGCCTGCAGCACGTCTGGCTGGGCGACCCCGACACCGCTTTGGGGTCGATCGTCATGATGGGTTTCCCGTGGGTCGGGGCGCTGGGGCTGCTGATTTACATGGCCGGCCTGCAACAGATCGGCCCGTCGATTTACGAGGCCTACCGGATGGACGGCGCCAGTGTCTGGAAGCGGCTGTGGCACATCGACATCCCGCTGGTGGGCGGCCAGACCCGCTTGCTGGTGATCCTGACCATGATCGGTGTGCTTCAGGACTTTTTCAGCGTGCTGCTGCTGACCGACGGCGGCCCGGGCATGGCCACGATGCTGCCGGCCCTGCGGATGTATCACGTCGCCTTCCGTTTTTCACATTTCGGTTACGGCGCCGCCATCGGTTTTGTGTTGTTCGTGGGCATTCTGACCGTGACGCTTCTCAATCTGCGATTATGGAGAAGGGAGACGGCGCTTGAATAACCCCTCCCCGATGCCGCCGCCCCGCAAGCCCGCCACGGCGCATGCCGAGACGGCGCGCGATTGGATCGTCCATGCCATCCTGGCCACCCTGGCGGCCGTGACGCTGCTGCCATTTGCGATGACCCTCGTCCTGTCGCAGAAGACCAACGGCGAAATCATGCACAGCCTGTGGACCTGGCCCGAAGCGGCCCACCCGGAATACTACGTCGAGGCCGCGCGCGCGCTCGTGCATTACATCGCCAACAGCTTGACGATCGGAGCGGCAATCGTCACGGGAGTTCTCATCTTCGGATCGCTGTCAGGCTATGTTTTCGCCCGCCTCCAGTTCGCCGGCAAGGGCGTGCTCTTCACGCTCATCATCGTCCTGATGATGATCCCCGGCGTGCTGACCCTCGTGCCGGCTTTCATGTGGATGAAGGAATTCCCTTTTCTGCAGGGCAACGACTGGCTGGGCCGGGGCGGCTCGGGGCTGCTCAACACCCGCTGGGTTTTCATTCTGCCTTACCTATCGGGTGGCCAGGTGCTGGCGATTTACCTGTTCCGCACGTTCTACGAAACGTTGCCCGAAGACCTGTTCGCGGCGGCTCGCCTCGACGGGGCCGGCGAGTTCCGCGTCTGGAGGCACCTGGCCATTCCGCTGTCGCTGCCGATCTTCGCCACCGTCGCCGTGATCACCTTCATTGGCGTGTATAACGACTACGTCTGGCCGCTGGTGACGATCACCGACCGCGCCCGGCAGGTTTTCGCCGTCGGAGTTACCCAGTTCGGCGCCACCGGCAACCTCAAGATGGGTCCGACCTTCGCCGGTTACGTCGTCGGCGCGGTGCCGATGATACTGGTTTTCATCTTCGGAATGCGTTATTACGTCGAAGGCATGACGCGCGGGGGTTTGAAGGCGTAGGGACAACCTTGTTTGGAGTTCAAGCTTCAGCTTGATATGTGAACCGCAATGACGCAAAGAACGCAAATAAGTCATTTTGGGAATCGCCATAATGCACAAGCATCACAATAAACGTTGTTGCCTGGATTTGCGTCGTCAATATGATCATGTTGAGAGTTTTCGTGTTGTATCGTCTATTTGCGTGGCCCAAAAACCATTCGAATGATCCGAGGGAGGGCATTCCCATGACTGACATCAATCGGCGCCGTTTCATCCAAGGGGCCGGAGCGCTGGCGGCGGGGGCCGCGGCCTGGGGCCTGGCCGGGGGCCGGGCCGATGCCATTGTCGATCCGCCGACGCTGCTTCCCGTCACGAAGCCAACCGCCGGCGGCCAGGCCGCGAAACGGCCCAATGTCCTCTGGATTCAGACCGATGAGCAGCGCCCGGATTCGCTGGGGTGCTACGGTTCGACGTGGGCGCGTACGCCCAACCTGGACCGCCTGGCGCGCGAGGGCGCCGTTTTCAACGAATGCCACGTCCAGAGCCCCGTCTGCGTGGCCAGCCGCACCTCGCAACTCTTCTGCCGTTATCCTCAGGAACTGGGCGTTTACGACAACAAGTATTTTTACGAAGCTGGAATTCTCGACCCGGATCTGCCCAGCTTTCCGCAAATTTTCGCCCGCGCGGGTTACCGCACCGCCAGCTACGGCAAGTGGCATACCCCCCGACCATCCGATCTGGAACGAAATCAATCCCTTCCAGAACTTCGACACCATCAATCCGTATGAACTCAAAGACCCTTCGCAGGAAAAGGCCTGCCGCATCGTCCACCGGCCCAAAGGCACGCCGATCATCATCGGCGGGATCTATCCCGACGACGAACACTGGGGGGTGGACATGGGCGCGCACCTGACCAACCTGTCGATCGACTGGCTGCGCCGCTACGCCGGCGCCCGCCGCCACGCCGGCGCCCGCCGCCACGCCGGCGAAGACCAACCCTTCCTGCTGCGCGTCTCCTACATGTGGCCCCATACGCCGGCCGTTGCGCCGCGCCCCTGGCACCTCCTCTACGATCCCAAGAAGGTCAAGGTGCCCATCGACCATCGGGAGGAGATGTTCAAAAACCGTTCGGCGCTCGACCGGCAATCGGCCGAGGCGCAGGGGGGCAACCTGATGGACCGCGAAACCTGGGAATGGGTCTGCGCCACGTATTACGCCTGCTGCGCCTATGTCGACCACCAGGTGGGCCGCCTGGTGAACGAACTGGAGCAAATGGGCCTGGCCGACAACACGATCATCGCCTACACCGCCGACCATGGCCGCAACAACGGCGAATTCGGCGCCTGCGAGAAAGGCAACTACACGCGCGAGGTCTGGCGGGTTCCCTGCATCATGCGCGCCCCCGGACGCGTCGAGCCGGGCCAGGTCCGCGGCGATTTATGCGAGGCCATCGACCTCGGGCCGACTCTGCTGGCGCTGGCCGGCCTCGAGCCCGCCGCCGGCATGCACGGCCGCAACCTGTTTGATTCAGCCGAGCCCGAGGCCGTTTACGGCGTCATCGAACACGGCGGCAAACGCGACGTGGCCAACCCGCACAAAGACGAGAATCGCGGCCTGCTGCACCTGGCCATCCGCACCCGCCGTTATCGTTATGATTTCGCCCCGTCGGTGGCCGGCAAGCCGCTCCCGCTCGAGCGTCAGTCCCCTTCGCTTTACGATATCGAGCACGACCCCGAGGAGCGCTTCAACCTGATCGACGACCCGCGCCACGCGGCCGACGCCGCCGATCTGAACCACCAACTGGCCCAGTGGTTTGAGAGCCTTCCCCGGAAGACGGGCTGAGATGGCAAAAATTACGGATGAGATGATGAGACTTATGGGAGCTATGGGACCCATGGGATTACAAGGCCGATTTGCAAAATGAGAACTGAGCATTGCGCCTGTTCGCATCGGTCCCATTCGTCATATAGGTCCCATTCGTCCCATCGGTCCTTTCGGCACCAACGCCCTTCACTTCCCGAACACATCCCGGATGGCTTCGAGGTATTGCAGGCCGGTGCGGGTATCGGGTTCCAGGTAGCTGCCCTCGGTCCATTCGTTCCAGGAGTTGACCATCAAGATGCGCCGGGCCGGGTCGCGCTGGTCGATAAATCTCTTCCACATCTGGAGCGTCTTGCGGAATTCGGCCGGGGTGTTGTTCACCAGCACCGGCAGCCAGGGATAACCGCCGCGTTTGAACGGCGCCGTCGCCGGACAGCGCGGGCTCGAATCCCACCCCATGCACGCCACCGGATAGTAAGGCAGTTTGTATCGGCCCGCCACCTCGCGCATGGCATCGAACGACAAGTCGCGGTATTGCGCATATTCCATCGTCGGGAAGCTGGTGAAATCGTGGTGCTGAATCCAGTGGTAATCGGTGACGCTGTCGAATCCCAGCCGGTCGAGCAGGTAATTGTCGTCGGCGAAGCCGCGTCGTTCTTTTTCCGGAAGCTGGGCGAGGATGGGCCAGGCGATGGCGTTGAGGTGCAGTTCGCCCAGGCCGGCCCGGCGCACCCGTTCGCGGAAGTCCGCCAAGGCTCGGACCGTCGGCTCGACGCCGCCCAGGCCCTTGATCAGCGTGTGAACCTCGAAAATCGAAACGTATAATTTCCCGTCGATGCGCCAGTAATTGGGCCGGCCGAAATAAATGCGGATCATGTGGTCGGTCGCCTGGGTGAACGTTTCGGCCGAAACTTCGCCCTTGCGGTTCATGACGCCGTGATTGGCCCACATGACGGCGAACTTCAGGTCACGGCTGTTCTTCGCACCCAGGAAGCCGCGGTCCAGCGCGCCGTTCAGGAACGGCCCTTCCTTGTGCCAATACCAGTCGAAGACGAACACATCGACGTTGTGCGACGCCGCGGCGGCGATCTTCCGGCCCATGATCTTCGGATCGTCCTCCATGCCGTGACCCCACAGCGGCGCCTTGGGCTGCTGGTGACCCTCGAAGCGCGGCCGGGCGTCCTTGACCAGCCCCCACTCCGTCCACCCTTTGCCGCGCCATTTCTCGTTGGCCGGGCCGACGTGCCATTGCGGAAAATAATAGACGGCGACCGTATCGCGGTCGGCGGCGCTCGAGGCGGACCGCCGCTCCGCCGCCGCGCAGGCCGCCGCCAACGCCACCACAGCCAAAAATCCGGAGGCCAATAGGGGACGCATCATTTTATCGAACCTTCCCAAGGAAATATACCGATCGACCTGCCCGCCGCGAACGGCGGGCGGATTATCGCTTATGTTATGACCCGCCTCAAGGCTTCCTGGGTTGGGCGGGGGGCCGGCGCGGCGGCGCGCCGACGAAGCGCCGATCAAGCGCGGGGTGCGTGATGAATTCGTAGGGCCCGCGCAGGTAATCGTGCGTTTCCGTCATCCAGCCGTCGAGTTTGGCGCGCATCTCCTTGAGCGTGGCTTCGTGGGCCGGGTCGGCCGCCAGGTTTTTAAGTTCCAGCGGATCGGCCTGCAGGTCATAGAGTTCCTCCCACGGGCGCGGTTTGTCGGTGTTGATCCGTTCGAGGTAATTATCGACCTCCGGATCTTCCGTGGGCAGATCGATGCGGCAGCGTTCCGAAAGGTTGCGGATGTATTTCCACCGGTCGGTCCTTT
>JAMCWS010000182.1 GCA_023480605.1 bacterium | reverse complement strand
GCTGGTGCTGGGTGAAAGCGGCACGGGCAAGGAACTGCTGGCCCGGGCCATTCACCAGGCCAGCCCCCGCAACCGCGAGATTTTCGTGCCGGTGGACTGCGCCAGCCTGCCTGAAACACTGCTCGAAAGCGAATTGTTCGGCTATCGCAAGGGAGCCTTCACGGGCGCCAACGCCGACAAGATGGGTCTTTTCGAGTTCGCCCACAAGGGCTCGCTCTTCCTCGACGAAATCGGCGAACTGCCGCTGGCGCTGCAGGCCAAGCTGCTGCGCGTGCTCCAGGAACGCCAGTTCCGGCCGCTGGGAGGGCGGCGACAGATCGACATCGACGTGCGAGTCATCGCCGCCACCGCCCGCGACCTCGACCAGGCCCTGCGCGACAAGACGTTTCGCAGCGATCTCTATTACCGCCTTAACGTCGTCATGCTCCGCCTGCCCCCCTTGCGCGAGCGGCGCGAAGACATCGCGCTCCTGGCCAACCACTTCCTCGGCCAGTTTCTGCGCGACAATCCCGCGCTGGGGCCGAAGGTGCTGGCCGGCGAGGTGCTCGGCCAACTCAAGGCCTACGAGTGGCCGGGCAACGTGCGCCAGTTGCAGAACGTCATCGAACACGCGGCGACGCTGGCCGGCGGCGGGGTGATCGAATCCAGCGACCTGCCCCTGGCGGTGCGCGCGGCCGATGACACCGAACCGCCCCCCGGGGGCAAACTGCCGCTGTTCGCCGCCAAGGACAGCCTGGTGGGCCATTTCGAGCGCGACTACCTGATCTCGTTGCTCGTTGAGAACCAATTCAATATATCGCGCGCTGCGGCGGCGGCCAATTGTCACCGACGCACGCTTTACCGGATGATCCATCGCCACAAGCTCAGCATCACGACCATCGAACAGGCGCGTCGGGCCGTGCGCGTCGGGCCAGGCGCAATGCCGCTGGTTTCGTCGCCCGGCTGACGGGCGAGTCGTGCGTGTGTCAGGCGAGTCACACCGCGGGCACGAGCGGCGGACGTGGATCGCGTTTTGCGTTTTTTACTGTTGTCTATTTCCACGAAAATGAATTAAAGTTAATAACCGGGATTCAGACAATCACATCCTGTGGCCCGATAATTGCTCGTAACATAATAGGCATGTCAGGCGTTCGTTGAGACTCAGTGTTCTTTCGTGAAAAAACCGGCAAAGTGGCCAGACCGCGAAAGAAACGACAACAGGGAGGGGAACAATATATGACGCGCTCTCGAAATTGCCGTTCGGCAAGTGTGAAATTGCATGCTCTGGCCGCGCTGGCGGTCTTGCTGGCCGGCCCGTTGGCGCTGGCCGCCCCGGTGGCCACGATCAACATCCAGGGAGTTTCGCCGCGCGACGTCGCCGCTCAGCCCAACGACATTTACGACGAGGCATCCGCGGGCCTTAACGCCGTCGGGGCGGGCGAAAAGATGTATCTCCAGGCCTTGCCTCTCCCCAACACCGGGGTCACCGTTTCCCGCTACGAATGGAGCGTCGTCCAGCGCCCCGACGGCTCCACCGCCGACGTGAATCCCGCCGTGGGGGAAGTGGTCACCCTCCGGCCCGACGCCGAGGGGATCTACGCCATCCGGCTGCTGCCCTACGACGGCAACAACCTGCCCACCGACAGCGTGACGCAGGTGGTTTATTGTTCGCATTACGCCGGCGTCGGCACGCTCGACACGCACGGCGGCCCCGCCCCCATCGCCCCCCAGTGCGGCTCCAGCTATTGCCACGGCGATTCCAACGGCACGATGCGCCTGCGGGTGCTTCGCCCCTGGAGCCAGTCGCGCCACGCCAACAAGCTGCAATTTCACATGAACGGCCTTTACGAGGCCTATTACGCCGTCAGTTGCCTGGAGTGCCACACCGTGGGTTACAACACCGATCCCCAGGCGGTCAACGGCGGCTTCGACGACGTGGCCAATGATCTGGGTTTTGACCTGGCGCAGATCCCGCAACTGGTGGCCGACGCCGTCGACAACCATCATCAGAATTTCCCACTGTTGCCCGGCCCCCTGCAAAACAAAGCCTCGGTTCAGTGTGAAAGCTGCCACGGCGCCGGATCGCAGCATCCCCAGAACCTGCTCGCCGCGGACCACGGGATCGCCGGGGTGAACCTCGACACCAAGCAATGCGCCCGCTGCCACGATTCGGCCAGCGGCTTTCAGCAAGGATTTTACCAGTGGAACATCTCCTCGCATCCGCTGACGGCCAGCCTGGCCGAGGGCAGCGTCAAGACCAACACATCGTGCATCAAGTGCCACACGGGTGAGGGATTCGTGAGCGTGACGATCAACGGCCTGCCGGCGCAAACAGCGCCCGACCCCCATCCCATCACGTGTTCGTCGTGTCACGATCCGCACTTTTCGGATTATGCGCACCAGTTGCGCGTCGCGGGCGACTTCTATATGGATTCGGGCGATGTGATGACCAACGCGGGCCTGGGCGGCCTGTGCGCCCGTTGCCATAACTCGCGCGTGGCCAACGTCTTTACAACGGTCAACAACAGCTCGCGGGGCGCCCACCACGGCCCGCAGGCCGACATGTTCGCCGGGGCCAACGGCTATAACTTCAACCTGCCGTTCGCATCCGGTTCGGCCCACCCCTTCGTGGTCGCCGACACGTGCGTGGCCTGCCACATGGCCGCGCCCCCCATCAGCGGCGCGGGCGTCATCGATCAGCCCAAGGTGGGCGGCCATACCTACTCGATGCGCGACGACATGGGCACTGCCGACACCAGCGACGATTTGCTCAACGTAGCCAACGCCTGTGGAGGCTGCCACGGCGGTCTGGCCAACTACGATCGCCAGGCGCGGGGCGACTACGACGGCGACGGGGCGATCGAGGGGATCCAGACCGAAATGCAGGGCCTTTTCGACCTGCTCAAACCGGGTCTGATGGCCTTCGCCGGGACGACCGAGGATTCCGTCACCCACCGGATCAACATCAATTCGGCCGGCTTTAAAAACTTGACGGAAGGCCAGAAGGGCGCCCTATACAATTACAATTTCGTGATCGAGGACGGCAGTTACGGCATCCACAACACGTCGTATGCCGTGCAGCTCCTCCAGCGCAGTTACCAGGGAGTCTACGGTCGCCTGATCACCGACGACTACCCCAACATCGCCCTGCGGGCGCCGGTGGTCGTCGTCAACAGCGCCCAGTCGTGGGCTTTGTATGAATAAGGGAACATGAACCGTCGTGACCCACGATTCATACGCCCTTCAACCGCACGCGGAACCGCGGACCGACGCGCCTCCCCCCGGCGAGCCCGGTCTCTGGATCGTCAGCCGTGACCGGCGGCTGCTCGAACGCATCGTACGGTTACTCGTCGACCGGATTCAGCCGTTGGCCACGGTCGATCCGGCCGAGTTGGAAAAGGAGGACTTCTGGACGGGGCGGACCGTCCCCAAATTGATCCTGCTCGACATCGGCGCCAATGCCGCATGGGGCGGACAGGTGATCCGCCGCATGCGCCGGGCGCGGGTGGAGTCGCCGGTGGTGATTCTGACCGAGCAATTCACCCGGGATTTCGGCGCGCAGGTGATCTCCGAAGGGATTCGCTACTATTTTTCCCACGACTTCTGCGACGGTGAATTTCTGGAACTGGTTCTCACGTTGATGAAATAATCGGATACAAGGGATAACATACCCACGGATTACCCTTCATTATCTTTCAGGAGAGGCAAGTGAATTATGATCACGCCTGGCAACCATCATCGCACCCGGCACGAACACTCGCGACGCTGGATCTGGCTCGGCCCGGCGGCCCTGCTGGCCGCCCTCATGCTGTTTGCGATCCCGCAACCCATGAAGGCCGGCATCCGCGGGTCGGCCCACGACTTTTCGGGCCTGGATCCTCAGCAACAAATCTGCATCTTCTGCCACACGGCGCATAATGCCGACATGACCGTGCAGGAAGCGCCGTTGTGGAACCACGCCGTCACCACGAAGATCTACACGCTCTACAACAGCCCGACGATGAACGCGACCACGGCGCAGCCGGAAGGTCTTTCGCGCCTTTGCCTGAGCTGCCATGACGGCACGGTGGCCGTCGATTCCTACGGCGGGCGCAGCGGCGTCATCTTTCTGGGCGGCGACGTCGCCATCGGCGCCGATGGCCTGGCCAACGACCATCCCGTCGCCTTCACTTACGACGACGCCCTGTCCACGGTCGACAATGGATTGTTTCCGCCCTCCTCGACCCCGTCGGGCATCGGCGGAACGATTCAGCAGGACCTGCTCTTCGACAACCAGCTCGAGTGCTCCTCCTGCCACGACGTTCACAACAGCGGCCCCGCGGCGGCGGTGAACGACAACTTGCTGATGATCACTCAGGTCCAGAGCCGGCTGTGCCTGACGTGTCACAACAAGTAAAACGGATTTCATGACCGTCGTTACCAACGAGTGAGCCGGAGCCGCAGCCGCTCGGGCGGGGCGGCCCGGATGCGTCGTGCGCGCCGATCGGCGCGAGGATGGCGCGAAACTGGCGGGACAGGCAAGCGTGGCAAAGCAGGCCGGCTAGTCTGCGCCACTCCCGGGGTGGGCGATATCATGGATTTCGCGACTCTGTCGCCAGCGCGGCGGAGCGCCACGAGAGCGATTGACAATGTCGGCCCAAACAATTTTGATGGATGCCGCCAATCGATATGGATGCCGCCAATCGATATGGATGCCGCCAATCGATATTGAATGGAGCGAAGGACTTACGTTGCCAAAGGAATGCCTGTCACTGCCCATGAGTAACCATGTGACGCATCATCGACTCGCCGCGCGCCGCCCATTCCTTGCATTCGTCATCATTACCCTGGGGGCCGGGGCCGCGATCTTCGGCGGCTGTGCCCGCGCTCCTCAGGCGCCCGTCCGCCCCGAGGCGCCGCTGCTTTTTCCGGCCGCCCCGCTCCCGGCGCGCGTGCAATATCTGGGCGCGATCAGCAGCCCGCAGGATCTGCCGCGCCGCCGGACGGGCTTCGCCGAACTGGTTCTCGGCCCCGAACCGCTGCGCTATCCGCTGGTCAAGCCCATTGCCGCCATCCTTGTGGACACCCGGCTTTACGTCTGCGACACGGTACTCAACAACGTGGTGGTGTATGACATGGTCACGGGCGAGGCCCGGGAGCTCAAGGGCAACCGCGGGGGCGGGCGGCTCCAGGAGGCCAACAACATCACGACCGACGAACAAGGGCGCTTTTACGTCTCCGACAAAAAACGCCAGGCCGTGATGATCTACGGCCCCGACGAGGTATTCATTAAGGCGCTGGGGCGGCCGGGCGAGGCGTTGCCGGTCGCGACGGCCGTCCGCGGCGAGAAGCTCTATGTGTGCGACGTCAAGGACCACCAGATCGAAATCTGGAATCGCGACACCGGCGCATTGCTGGGCACGATCGGCTCGCAGGGCGCCGCCCCCGGTCAGTTCCACATTCCCACGCAAATCGCCCTGGACGGCGAAGGCAACATATACGTGACCGACACGTTTAACTTCCGGGTGCAGAAGCTCTCGCCCGACGGCCGTTTCCTCATGCAGTTCGGCCAGCACGGCGACGCGCTGGGCCATTTCGCCTTTCCCAAGGGGATGGACGTCGACCGCCATGGCCGTGTTTACGTGGCCGACGCGCGTTTCGACAACGTGCAGATTTTCAACCCCACGGGCCAACTGCTCCTCTTCTTCGGCGGGCCGGGCCGCGAACGCGGCGGATTGGACCTGCCGGCCGGGCTTCGCGTTTTTCCCTGGCCGGCGAACGTACCGTGGCTGACCCAGCGCCTGGCGCCGGGCTTCGCCCCGGAATCGCTGGTGATCGCCGTCAGCCAGAAGGGAGACGGATTACTGAATCTCTACGCCGTGGCGGCCACGCCCGGGGAGAATCCATGAGAGCCGCCGCCACCGGCCGCCGCCCCGAACGCCGGGGCATGTCCGCCCGCGGGAATTGGCGCACGACGGGCGCGTGCCTCATGGCCGGCCTGGCGGGGGGGCTGCTGCTGCTGGCCTGCGCGCCGGCAGCGCGACATGACCTGCTGACCTTTTTTTTTGACGGGGTTCCCAGCGGCAAGGAAGTGCCGTCAACCGCCGCGATCGGCCCGACCAGTGCGCGAATCCAGCGCCCCCCGATGGCGGTGGCTTATCCGATCCGGCTCGTGCCGACGCCCCCGCCGATCGTCTCGGTTCATAAGCCCTTCGCCGAGCGCCAATGCACCGAATGCCACCAGATCAGCCGCGGGATGGAGCCTCTGGCCAACGACGAACGCCTCTGCGACAAGTGCCACGGCGAGCAGCGCCGCCGTCAGGGATGGAATCACGGCCCCATCAACCTGGGAACCTGCATTCCCTGCCACCGGGCGCACGATTCGGCTTACCCGCACCTGCTGGACCGGCCGATTCCCCAGTTGTGTCTTTTCTGTCATGTCGGCGCGCTGGAGAATATGCCCGCCTATCACCAAGTGGCGGAACTCAACGATTGCACCAAGTGCCACGACCCACATCGGATGTATTAGGAGCCCCCGCCCACGCCCATGAATGACCAGGCCCGTCTCCCTCGATCAACACAGCTCCGCCCCCGACCTTTCCTTGGACGGCGCGCCGCGCATCCCGGCGCCCGTCTGTTTGCCTTGGCGGCGGCGGCGTGGTTTCTCGCGGCGGCGATCCCGGCTCAGATCCCCAACGACCAATGCACCAAGTGCCACGCCCAGGAGTGGATCGGGCGGATGTCGCCGGTGGAACTTTCGGGCCTGGTGCGCATTCCGCCCAATCAACACCCCATTCTGCGCAACCCCGACCAGATTAAGGGGCTGTTTGTCCCCGACCAGACCTTCAAAACATCGGCGCACGCCGGATTGCGCTGCATCGACTGTCATCGCGGCATCGAACGTCTGCCGCACGACCAGCGCCTGCCGGTCGCCGCGTGCAGCGATTGCCACACCGACGTCGAAAAGACCATCGCCACCGGCCCCCACAAACCCGACCCGGCCGCGCCGCGACGGCGGCCCGCCTGCTCGGATTGCCATGGCCCGGCCCACGCCATTCCGCCGGCCCACGCGCCGCGCGCCTACGATGAATCCGTTCGGATCGTCAACGCGTGCTCGCAATGCCACAATGGAACCAACGGCCTGGGTTTCAATCCCGTCGAAACGTATCGCGAAAACGTCCATGGCCAGGGCGTGCTGGTCAAGGGCCTGAGCATCTCGGCCACCTGCGTCGACTGCCACGGCCACCACGCGATGTTGCCCGTCACCGACGCCGCCAGCCCCATCGCGCCGCAAAACGTGCCCAAGACCTGCGGCAAGTGTCACCAGGGCATCGCCGAAATCTACTTCGGCAGCATCCACGGCCAGCATCTGCTGGCGGGCGATAAAAACGCGGCCTCCTGCACGAGTTGCCATCACAGCCACGGCATCGGCCCGATCAACAAGCCCTTCCTTAGGGACATCGTCAAGGAGTGCTCGCACTGCCACGAAGAACTGGGCGAAAGCTACCTGAAGAGCTATCACGGCAAGGCGACGCAGTTGGGCGAGTATTCGGTGGCGGTCTGCTCGAGCTGCCATGGAGCGCACAACATCCTTCCCCCGACCAACCCGCGCTCCAACGTCGCCAAGGCCAACCTGGTCCAGACCTGTCGCAAATGCCACCCGGGGGCCAATCGAAATTTCGTCAAGTATTATCCCCACGCCGAACTGCGCAACCGCGCTAAAAATCCGCAGGTCTTCTGGACCTGGCTGGTGATGACGACGCTGCTGCTGAGCGTGCTGGCCGTCTTCATTCCGCACGGCCTGATGTGGTTCCAGCGGACGCTGGTCGAACGCGTGCGCCACCCGCGCGGCTATCACGGCGCCTCCGAGCGCGAGCGGATGCTGCTGCGTTTCAATCCTGTCCACCGCCTCACGCACGCCCTGATCATCATCAGTTTCATGGGCCTGGTTTTCACGGGCTTCCCGCTTAAGTACAGTTACGCCCACTGGGCGCAGCAGTTGGCCAACATGCTCGGCGGCATCCATGTCATGGGCATCGCCCACCGCGTCCTGGCAATCATCACCTTCACTTACGCGGGCATCCACGCCGCCTTCCTGGCCTGGTTTTTCGCCTTCCGGTGCCCACGGCCGCGCCTACGCTACCTGATCGGCCCCGATTCAATGATCTTCAACTTGAAAGACCTGAAGGACGCCTTCGCCATGTTGCGCTGGTTCCTGTGGCTGGGGCCCCGGCCGCGGTTCGACCGCTGGACTTATTACGAGAAGTTCGACTACTGGGGCGAGATGTGGGGCGTGCTGATCATCGGCGGCACGGGCCTGATTTTGTGGTTCCCGACGCTCTTCACCAACTGGCTGCCGGGGTGGATCATCAACTGCGCCATGGTCGTCCACAGCATCGAGGCGCTGCTGGCCGCCTCGGTCATTTTCCTGGTCCATTTCTTCAACACCCATGTCCGTCCCGAAAAGTTTCCGATCGACATGGTGATGCTGACCGGCCAGATTTCCGAGAGCGAAATGGAAGAAGAACGGCCGGCCGAATACGAACGCCTGAAACAGGAAGGGACGCTCGACCGGAAGGTGGTCGCGCCGGTGGCGCTCCACTGGCGGGTCCTGGGAGCCATCGCCGGCGTGATCGCCTTCACCATCGGCGTGGCGCTCATCATCCTGGCGCTAAGCACCGAATTGCGGCAACTGTTCCGTTAATCTGACGAGGTAAGGTACCATGGGCATTCGAGCAAACGCACACGGGCAAGAAACGACGGGGGGAGCGCGCCGCGCCGTCCCCACGCTGGCGGCCATCGGGGCGGCCATCGCACTGGGACTGCTGCTGCTGGCCGCCGTCGCGCCGCGCCGCGCCGCGGCTCAGCAACCCGCACCGGCAGCGGCGCAGCCTCCGGCAGCGGCCCAGCCTCCGGCCGCGCCCACGCCCAAGATGACCCCGCCGGCCACCGTCGGCCCCAACTGCACGACCGGCCAGTGCCACGCGGCCATCAAGGCCTCCAAATTCACGCACGGCCCGGTGAACCTTAACCAGTGCGCCCCCTGCCACGTGCCTGTCGGCAACAAGCACGAGTTCCAGAAGACCGAACGAGGGCGTGCGCTGTGCCTCATCTGCCACCAGGCCGAAGCGGCCAAAAAAGTGGTGCACAAGCCCTTCGGCGCCGACTGCCTGCTCTGCCACAGCCCGCACGGTGCCGATAATCGCTACTTCATCATGGGCGGCCTGCAGGCACCCGGCTGCCTTCGTTGCCACACCGACCCCCGCAAGGGCCTGAAGATGGTCCACGGCCCGGTGGCCCAGGGTGAATGCCTGGCCTGCCACTCGCCCCACCAGTCCGACAACGCCCATCTGCTGACCGACTCGCCCACCAAGCTCTGCCTGGATTGCCACGTCGACTTCGCCGCCACGATGGCCGGGGCCGTCTCGGTGCATGCCCCCGCCAAAACCGACTGCGCCGGCTGCCATAATGGCCACGGCGGCAACAACGCCTCCTTTACGTTCGCCACGGGGCGGTCTCTCTGCGAGAAGTGCCACGGCGACTTCCTCAAGAAGATCGACAGCTTCAAATATCCGCACAAGGTCATGACCGAGAATAAAAGCTGCGAGACGTGCCACTCGCCCCACGCCTCCAAGGAGCAGAGGCTGCTGACGGCCAACAACGAAGAGCTCTGCTTCAGTTGCCACGACAAGACCATCCAGGCCAAGAGTGGCCGGACGCTGCCCAACATCAAGGAACTGGTGACCACCTCGAAGTATCTCCACGGCCCCTTGCAACAGAAAAACTGCATCGCCTGCCACCAGGCGCACGGCTCGGAGTATCCCAATATACTGGAGAAGGCGTTCCCGGCCGCGTTCTATGCGCCGTATGCCGAACACGCCTATGACCTGTGCTGGAGCTGCCACGACCAGAAGATCGTCCTGGCCGAACACAGCACCGACACCGGTTTCCGCAACGGCGACCTGAACCTCCACTACCTGCACGTGCATCGCGAGAAGGGTCGCTCGTGCCGCGCCTGCCACCAGGAGCACGCCAGCAACCAGCCGGTCCACATCCGCTCCGAAGTGCCGTTCGGCCGCTGGACGCTGAAGACGGAGTATTCCAAAACCGAGACCGGCGGCGGCTGCACGACCGGCTGCCATGTCCACTATGATTACGACCGGAAGAATCCGGTGAAATTACCTCCTCTGCCGGTAAACCAATGATGAAGACCTTGATCGGACAACACACGATAACGCGGGCGAGGCGCCGGTTCGGCCGGTCGCCCCGCGCCGCGATCCCGCTCCTCCTGCTCGCCGGCTTCGTCCTGATGGGCTCGATCGCATCGGCGGCGCAGGCCGCCCTCGCCCGCGGCGATGACGCCCCGGTGCTCGATCTCAAGGACGCCGGTGGCGAAGCGCGCAAACTCGACGCGACGACCACCGACACGGTGCTCCTGTTGTTTCTCAAGCCGGGCGACCGCGACACCTCGGCCACGATCGGCGCACTGGACGCCATGCTCGCCAAGTCGCCGCCCGTGCCGGGGAAACTGCGCCGCTGGGCCGTTCTTTCGCGGATGGACAATCCGGCACAGCAAACCGCTCCGATCAACCGGCGCCTGGGTCCCAACTGGACGTTGCTGCTCGACGCCGCCGACAAGGCCTACCACGAATACAAAATCATCGCCACGCCGACGGTCATGGTCATCGGGCCGGATCGCAAGGTCGCGGAGGTCAACCCCGGCTATGACCCGGCGATGGAGAACCGCATTCGTCTGGCGCTGGGTAAAGCGGGGGCGATCCAACTCTCGCGCTGGGCGACCGAGGCGCCTCCAAAACCCAACATGGAATTGCAATTGGCCCGCCGCCTGGCCAGCCGGGGGTTGTATGATAGCGCGCTCAATTACTATCGCCAGTCCATCGCCAAGACTCCGGCCACGGATGACGTGAAATTGGAGATGGCCGCCATCCACATTCGGGTCAACCAGCCCGACGAGGCGCTCAAGCTGACGGGCGAGATCGCCGCCGGATCGCCGCTGGCGCCGCGCGCGGCGCAACTGCGCGGCGAGGCGCTCAAGCTCAAGGCTGGCGCCGCGCCGGCTCAGTCTCCCCAACCGCCCAAGGTCGTGCGGTGACCGGGCGGTCGAGTTGGCGCACACCCCGGCCGGTTGCCGGCGCGGGGCCGGTCACTTCAGTCCCAGGCCTTCGGCCTGGCGCGCGACTTGAATTACCAGGGCGTACAATGGGCGCATATCGCGACCAAGATTTTACGGTTCCGGCCCGCCGCCTCGTTGTGTACATGGCTCTCGGACTGGCCGCGTGGCTCGCGCCGGGGGCGACGGCCCGCGCCCAGCGCCTGGCGCGCGAATATCCGGTGGCCCCCCTGCGCATCACCGAGCAAGGGGGCGAGGTGGGCTTCGAATACGATTATTTCGGCGAAAAACAGAAATTAAGCGACGGATCTTCGGCTTCCACCCGTTTCACTAACCAATCCTTCCAGGAATACCTTCTCTATCGCCTGCGCGGTTATGCCTATCACCCACGATTCCTCGAATTCGACACTCGCGTGAAGCTCGGTTTCCTCCAGCAGCAGATCACCCGCGAGGGGGTGGACTCGGACTACGACGGTTTCAAGGGCGGCTCATCCAACACCTTCCTTAACGGATACGACATCTACCTGCGCTTCTTCAAGGATCACCCTCTTTCGCTGTCCCTTTCGGCCAATCGCGACCACACGGCGGTCATGGAGCTGTTTACCGACCGCATCCTGCTCGACAGCCAGGGCATGGGGGCCGTGCTCAACTGGAAAAAAGGTCCCTTCCCGATGGACCTTTCCTACAACGAATACCGCC
>JAMCWS010000252.1 GCA_023480605.1 bacterium | reverse complement strand
CAACACCGCACGCATTCACTTGAATTGAATTTCAACGATGCCGGTCCGGCCGGAAAGATCGCGCGCCCAAACCCAGTCGCTGTCGCCCGAGTGCTGACGTTCGTGAGCGATCGGGCGGCCGTTGAACGTGGCGCGTTTGATTTCGCGGTCCGCGGGGATCGGACCGAGCCGCATGCTGAGGCGCTCGACCGGCCGCTCGAAGCCGAAGGCGAAGGTTTGTCCGCCGTCGCTCCGCTCGTAATCATAACGGCAAAGCTGGCGCCGATCGCCGGTCAGGACGGGATATTTGTCGATGGCCAGGCGCGTCCAGGCGGCGGGGTAGCGGGGAACCAGACGCAAGTGGGCGGGGTCGTTGTCATCGACGCCCAGCATGAGGCGCAGCGCCTTCGTGCTTTCGGCGACGTGAACATCCTGGCCCATGTAGCCGTTGACCGGCAGGTAATACTTGCCGGAGCGATGTAATATGATGCCCTCGGGGCAGGTCCAGCCACCCAGGCGCGGCAGGTAGCAGTGGCGCAGCAGCATGTCGAGGAATTGCGTCGCGTCGGCCATCTGATCGAGCAGCAGGGCGGCCTGGGTCATGTAACCTTGTCCGTAACCGTACATCCGCAGGCAGTTGTAGTTCCTGTCCTTCATCAGGTAACGGTAACTGTTCCGGCTGATTTCCAGGAAGCGACGGTCGAGGGCGTCGCCCGCCCCGTAGGCCTGGAGCGGCGTGTACGTGTCGCCGTCGCTGGCCAGCGTCACGGGGACCAATTTATGCGCGTGGTCTTGCCAATCGCAGTGCGGGTCGGT
This sequence comes from bacterium, assembly GCA_023480605.1. GTDB lineage: Bacteria > Sumerlaeota > Sumerlaeia > MVZB01 > MVZB01 > JAMCWS01. The sequence continues at coordinate 11,088 of JAMCWS010000252.1, read as the reverse complement.
GTGCCAGATCGGGCCGAACTCCGAGGAGTCGACGAGGTGATCGAGGCAGCCCTGGCGGAGGCGGTCGCGCAGGCGCGTCCAGCCTTCGACCTCGGTTTCGCGGCCGAGTTGGCGGGCCAGCGCGATCGCCAGTTTGAGTCCGTGAATGCAATTATACGTGGAGTAGATATCGTAACTGTCGTGGGCGCATTCGCTCTCGGTGTAGAGAACGTCCTTGCGCGCGCCCGGGCGGATCGTGTCGGTGTCGAGTTGCCACTGGAGCCACTCCGCGCTGGCCGCGGTGGCGCGCCAGCGGCGTTCGTTCCAGTCGCGCGGGCGGCCGAGCCAGTGCCAGACCATGGCCCGGGCCGTCATGCAAAGGCCGTGGCCGTCGTTTTCGCGATTGCCGCGCTCGGTCACGTCGCCCACCTTGGCGGCATACGTGGCGGCGCTTGCCAGGCCGGCGACGCGGTTCCAATGCGGCGGATTGGCCTCGGTCATCAGGGCGCCGTCCAGCCAGTCGATGTAAGTCCCCGCATACTTGTCGTAGCCGAAAGCGACGGCCTCGCGCAGCAGCGGTCCTTCGCCGCGCGTCCAGCCGTGATTGCCGCCCGGGAAATGGCCGGGCGATCCGGCGCGGTAACGTTCGAACCAGTCCGTGACGTTCCTGTAAAACGTCGGATTTCGGAACCAGACGCCCATGCCATCCAGGTATTGGCAAAGCTGGCCGGAGGCCGTCGGTGAGGGGCACCCCAGCGCCGAATCGGCGATATGCGAAGCGCACTCGGGGCCGTTGCGGTAAAGGAAACAGGCCGCATAGACGGCGTCGGGCGCGCCCTGGAAGTCATAGTCGGGGCCGAAATAACCTTCGGGAATTTCGGGTTGCGCGAGCCGGGGTAACTCGTCGACGAAGGCATAAAAGAGACGCATGATGTGCTCGACGCCGGCGCGCCAGTCCGCCCCGACGACGGTGTCGAGGCTCACCGGCGGAATATTGGCCTCATCCGGACACAGTTCGGGCAAGGGCGTGAGCGGCCCCGCCCCGCCTCCGCCCGCCTCCGCCTTCGCTTGCGGTTCGTCAGGCATTTCCAGCGTTACGGCCGAGATGAGCGGATGGTCATGCAGTTCCGGCACGCCGCGAACCTGGATGGACTTCACCGTCCGGCCGCCCAGATCGAGCGCGAAAATGAAGCGGGCGTTTGCCGAGTCGGAGCCCATCCGGCGGATGCCGTCGACCAGGGCCAAGCCGTTGCGGATCGTGTCGCGATCCTGTTCCGAGCCGCCGAACAATTCGGCGTCGCGGTTCACGCCGGGGGCGACGCGATTCCAGTTGTAATTCCAGATCATGTCCCAGGGACGGCAGAACCAGAGGTTATAGCCGAAGACCAGGGGCACCGTGGTCTGCGTGTCGTCGCCGAAGGTGATGACGATCGAGCCGGCCCGGTCGCCGACGAAGTGAGAATAGCCATCGTCGCCCTTGGGGCTGTACCAGGACCCGTTGCCAAGATCGATATTGTGGATCATGCCGAGGAAATAGGCCGTCCTGACCGGCGTGCGTCCGCAATCCAGTTCCATACCGCCCTGCCAGGGCGCCACGTCGCCGTGATCGGCGCCCTGCTGGAGCGAGGAACGGAACCACTCGAGCCGCCGCGCCAGGAAGGGGATGCCGTGGGCGATCAGTAACTCGCCTTCGGCGGCCGGGGTGAGCGCCCGGTAGCGCGTGCCACCGGGCAGCGGACGGTCGCAAAGGAGCCAGGTGCGCGGGGGCCGCGTGTCGTGGAGGGTGAGCGCCAGGCGAATCGGTCCGTCCCCGGGTTCGACGGCGAACGCCCGGCGCGCACGGTAAGGCGCCTTGGCGTTCGGGCGCATGAAAGCCAGCGGCAGGGGCCGGCCGTTGAGAGTCAGGCTGGTGAAATTGTCGAGGCGCTGGCCCAAGGCCGAGTTCCTTTTCTTATCCAGGTTCGGGTCGTATTCGATGGCCAGGGCGTATCGGCCGGCCGGCAGATCGAGCGTCTGGCGGAAAGTGCGATTGACGCCTGCTTCCAGTTCCGGTTCGCGGGTCTGGATCCGCGGTTCGTACCGGGCGGTGTCGCGCCAATTACCGGTCAGATCGCCGCGCTCGAAATCGCCGTTGGCGATCTCACCCCGTGCCAGCGCCGCCAGCAGCCAAAAGAAGATGAAGTATGCGGATCGTCTGGGATGCATGGAAAATTTCCTTCGCCGGTTTACGGATCAGCCCGGGTCGACTCCGCGCAAGCCTTTTTAAGCAACGCCGGCTGATTTTGGCCCGCCGACGCGTGGCGCCAAAATCAGGTTACGCGAATGATCGATCGGGTCAAGGAGAACCAGCACGCCCTTTATCGCCCCGCGTGAACGGCTGCCTAAAAAGCCCTTGATTGTTCCGGCGAAATGGGCGGTAAAATGTCCGATCGATATGATAATTTTATCATGGTCATCCACTACACTTGGAGGTTCCGACGATGCTCGATGCTACCAGTGTCCTTTGCCTGCTGGGGTTTCTTGGTTTGATCTTATTGGCTCCGGCTCCCGCGGACGCGGCGTCATCTCTTCCCGGAGGCGTCCTGCTCGATGAACAGGGCCGCCAGATGATCCCCGGCGGTTTCGTCACGATCACCGAGGATAAGCAGGGCGCCATCATTTACACTCCGGCCGATTACCGGCGGATGGCGCGCATGGGCGCGAACTTCCAGGTGGTTCGCCTGGCCCTGGGCAAACTCGGCGGCTGGCCCGGCCTCGAACCTGATCCCGCGTATTTCGATCAGATTGACGCCATGGTGCGCATGGGCAAGGAGGCGGGGCTGAAAACGGTTTTCAAAATGACCGTCTATGACATCAAATCGTTCGGACCCGATGGTTGGGACAAGCTTTGGAAAAACGAAAACGGTGAGCAGGACAAGGTCTCCCAGGCCTGGCGCCGTGTCCAGGAGCGCTATCGCGCCGAACCCGCCGTCTTCGGCTACGACCTGCTCAACGAACCTTCGCGGCGCTCGGGCGTCCCCTATGACCAATGCCAGCGCGAGGACCTGATCCCCTTCCTGCGGCGCCTCATCGACGAACTCCAGGCGATCAATCCCGAAAAATGGGCGCTGTATCAGCCGTTCCTTTTCGACGACGCCGACCGCAAGCCCGGCGTCATTCCCTTCGACGAAATGACCATCCCGATGCGGCGCCGCCACGTCATCTACGCCCCTCACACCTATGAGGGAAATATCGACCGGATCGCGCCGACGCTGGAACGTTATGCCCGTGAGGCGGCGGTATCGGATGCGCCGCTGATGATCCCCGAATGGGGCGTGCCGACCGTGATTACGGCTGACGCCAACCTGGTCCAGCAAGCGAATTACGCGAAAATCTACCAGATTACGGCCAACGAGATCGACAAGCGCGGTCTGGGAGCGATCAAGGCCTGGTTCTGCGGGTCGCGCATGCCGTTGCGCAACAAGAACAATCGAAACGCTTTTACATGGGCCATCTTCAGCGACGCGACACCCGTCGGCAACGTCGAACGAAAATTCATCATCGACCCCCTGGCCCGCACGCGTCCGCTGGCCGTGGCCGGTCGCATCGAGCGTTACGGCATGAATTTCGCCACCCGCGAGTTCGAAATGGTCCTGCATCCCGACGCGGCCCTCGGCGCCACCGAGATTTTCGTCCCCGCCGACCGCCATTACCCCGACGGATTTCGCCTGCAAATCGGTCAGAGCCTGGTCTTGGCGTGTCCGCCGGCGGGTGACGCGTTGCAACCCGCCAGGGCCGGGGACGCCGACGCCCGCGCCCAGGCATCCCGTGTCCGTTGGGATCGCGACCGCCAGCACGTGGTCATCGAAAACTGGGTGAGTTCACCCCGGACCTTGACCATGCGGGTGTTGCCGGGATTGGGCGACACCACAAAATAGACATCCGCGGAATTCCTGCCCGGCTTTTGCGATCGGTAGGCCATTCGGCCGCGAATCCGTCTGGCCGGCCACGGCGGACAACCCACTTGATGTTGATCCAAAACCATGGGCTTGGTCGTAACTGACAACATGACTTCGGTGCACATTCGGAACGCGCCCGAGTCAGTTTCCTCACGGATGACGCCACATGCCACGGGCGCCAGTTGATGTGACTGTTTATTGTTGCGCCGATGAAGCGGACCATCGCGCCGCGGAGTGGGAAAAAAGATGCTTGCCAACGACGCTTCGCCGTAATGCGGTTACCGTCAATATATTCCGTGCTTTTTCATTAGCAGGCGATCTCGTTGCTTCTGGCCGGTATCCTCTTCGGCTTTGCGCAGGATATCGCGCAATTTTTTAAATGCGGCACGAATGCCATCGTAATTCAGTTTCTCATTTTCCGAGAGAAGCAATCCGATGCCTTTTTTCACATTGCGGAAATCAAACCTGTATCCACACATGGCCTCAGCGTTGGCGATGGCGGCCTGATCTTTTTCCGCAGCGACCACTCTCGTTAATACATCCACCAAAGCGTGTGACGGATCATAATCCTTGTCGTTTACTTTTTGCGTCGCGATATCAACTAAAACAGACAGGAAACTATCATAAGTATTGAGGGTGTGACGCGCATTGGTCAACTCCTCGATTTGGGGATCGTTAGAAGGCAGAACCATATGACCACCTCCCGCATAACGCATCCATGTCGATCGAATATTTTTCTCCCGCGCATTCCATACGCAAACATTGAATTCCTGCGAATCTGTACGGATCATCGCACCGGGGCGTTGCGAATTCAAGAGCTTTAAAAAAAATGAAGCTCCATCGCCAACACCTTTGCGGGTTGGAACTCGCCTCGGCTGCATCAGGCCGCGCAGGTCCCGGCGTCGGGCGAACTTAGAGACGCGGGTCCGTTGCGGCGGCCGGCCGATGCGAAGTGGGGGCTGAGGATCCCGCGCCGCCTCGAAGATCGGCGGCGTCCGCGGCCGGCAGACGGCCAATGGCGCCCGAATGCCGCCGGAAACACCGCCGAAACAAGGCCGGAACGGAATCGGACGAGGTATTGCCGGTGGTTTGCGTTGACACCGAAGCCTTTGGCGGCTCGACATTTGGGGGGAGCGGTGTTAGCTTGACTGACCAGTGATGCGCCGGCCCGCCCGGATTTGTTTCCCGCGGCGGCCCGCCCCGCCAAAAACCGCCGAGGAGAAGCCGTGGTGGACAACAACGACCCCCTGAGCACGCTGACCCCGCGCGAGGTTCGGTTTCTTTGCTGGCTGGTCGCCGCCGCGTCGGTTCTATTCATTTTTCGGGCCATGGTCCCCGCGGCCATGTGGATCTTCCAGGCCACCACCCCGTTTCTCATCGCGCTGGTGCTGGCCTACGTCCTCTACCCCGTCGTCGGCCTGGTTCAGCACCGTCTCCACCTAGGGCGCATCATGGGGATCCTGACCCTGGTGTTGATGGTGGCCGCGATCCTGGCCGGGGTGCTCCTCTGGATCATCCCCCTCCTCTACGAGCAGGTCACCTCGGCCGTCCAGGAAATCGGCGCCCACGCCGATGGCGTCATCAAACAGCTCATGGCGCGCCATCTCGACACGCAGGCGCAACAGAAACTGATCGACGCGCTGCGCAGCCGCGGGGCGGCCCTGGCGCAGGAGGCCCTTTCGGCCGCCAAGACGATCGCCGGGGGGATCTTCACCGGCCTGGGCGCCGTCGCCGGCGGGGTGGGGTGGCTTGTCGGTTTGCTGGCCACGACCGCGTTCGTCGTCGTCATCACCTTCTATTTGCTGCTGGAGATCGACGCGATTCCCCGCGTCATCCGCAAACTGCTGCCGGCGGGCCAACGCGAGCGCGCCTGGGACATCCTGCTCAAGGTCGACCGCGCCGTCGGCGGTTTTCTGCGCGGTCAACTGCTCATCTGCCTTTGCGTCGGCGTGCTGACAATGATCCTGTTGATCTCGATCGGCATGTGGCGTTACGCCCTGCTGGTGGGCACTTTTGCCGGGGCGGTCAATTTCATCCCCTACCTGGGCCCGGTCACCGCCGCCACCCCGGCGCTCGTTTGGGTGCTGACCAACCAGGGGATGCACTCCTGGAGCGAGCGGGGCGCCTACGTCGGCGCGGTGGTGGCGGGAATGGCCGCGATTCAGATGATCGAGGGATTCATCCTGCAACCGCTCCTCATGGGCAAAAACGCCAACCTTCACCCCCTGGCCGTCATGCTCGCTCTCATCGTCGGCGCGACGGGCGGAATCGGCGGCATGATCATCGCCGTGCCGATCGCCTGCATCGTCAAGGTTCTTTGGGTTGAGTTATACTGGAAAAAGCGCCCCGATCCCGACCCGGGTCCGGCGCCGGAGAAGGCGGAGTGAGGGTTGTATGCAAACACAATCACGATCACGATCACGATCAATACCACAAGGGTCAGGCAGTGATGAGCGAGACTTCCGTCCATAGCATGACCGGCTTCGGCCGGGTGCAGCGCGAGACGCCTTGCGGCCAGTTTCTGGTCGACGTGCGCACGGTCAACAACCGATTCCAGGATGTGAGCCTGTCGCTGCCCCATGAATTGGGGGCCTTCGAGTCGCCCCTGCGCGCGCTCCTCAAGCAGGAGATCGCCCGCGGCAAGATCGACTGTCGGATCCGTTTTACGCCGTCGGACGCCTACCAGCCGCGCGTCGCGCTGAACCAGGCCTTGGTGCGCCAGTATGTCGAGCAACTCGGCGCCCTGCGGGCGGCGGGCGTCGCGGGCGATCCGACCCTGGAACTGATCACCAACCTGCCGGGGGTGCTGACCACCACCCCGGCGGAAATGGATGAGGAGACGATCTGGCCGCAACTCGAGGGGGTGGTGCGCGAGGCGCTGGCGGCCCTCGCCACCGAGCGCGCCCGCGAAGGGGCCGCCCTGGGACGCCAGCTCAAAGCCCTGGGCGCCCGCCTGGGCGAACTGCGCGCCCGGATCGAGGCCGACAAGGACGCCGTCGTCGCTCGCTACCGCGAACGCCTCGCCCAGCGCCTGGCCCAGCTTCAGGCCGAAACGGCCATCGCGGCCGACCCCGGCCGCCTGGAGGTCGAGGTAACCCTCTATGCCGACCGCTGCGACCTGACCGAGGAACTGGTGCGCCTCGAGACGCATCTCAAGCGTTACGAGACGTTGCTGACGGCCCCCGCCGGCGAGCCCGTGGGCAAGAACCTGGAGTTTCTGGTGCAGGAGCTGGTGCGCGAAATCAACACCATCTGCTCGAAATCGCGCGAAACGAACGTCACCAGCCTGGCGCTGGAAATGAAAACCGTCGCCGAGTCGATCCGCGAGCAGGTTCAGAATATCCAGTAAAAGGCGGGCGGAGGGGAATAAAAGGACCCCGAAGCACGGCAAGTGATCGAAGCCGGTGGGCGGCGGGCGCGAAGGGCCAATGGATAAAATCGACGCCATCGTTCTCAAGGCGGCGCCCTACAGCGAGACGACGCTGTTGGTGACGCTGCTGACGCGCGAGGCCGGCGTCGTGCGGGCGCTGGCCAAGGGGGCGCGGCGCGGCGGGCGCAACGTCCAGGCCGCTTTCGAGCCGTTTTCATGGATCCGTGCCAACCTGGCCCAACGGGATCCGGCCGCCCTGGGCCAGTTGATCGCGCCTGAGCCGTTCGAGGCTTGGGACTACCTGCGTCGTGATCTGGACCGCCTGGCTTACGCCGGGCTGGGGATCGAGGTGTTGGCCGCCCTGGCCGCGCTTTCGCCGCCCGAGCCTTTTTTTTTCGAGGAGGCCTGTTCCTACCTGTCCGCGCTGGGCAAAGTCGCGGGACCGGGGTCGCTGGCCGTCAGCCTGTTCTTGCGCCTGCTCCATCAGGCGGGCTATCCGCCCCATCTGACCGAGGCGTGGACCAGCGCCAACCTGCCTTCAGCGCTCGTTTACCATTTCGACGGCGGCTTGCTGGCCCCCCCGGAGCCCGGTGATCCGACTCACTGCATGCGCCTGCCGGCGGCGGCGGTCGCCCCGCTGCTGGAAGCCTTCGCAGCCCCGCCCCCCCTGGATGGCTCGCTGCGCCTGGACGCGAAGGCGGGTCCACACGCCCTGCGCTGGCTCATCCGCGTGTGGGAAGACCATTTGCGCCAGCCGCTCAAGTCGGCCGGTTTTCTCGAAAAGATGGTGTTGGGGAAAGCGCGGCCACCAAGTCAATTCGGCGGCTCCTCTCCATGAGGAATGCGCATCGCAACCGAAGAGCCGGCATCCAGGTGACCCTTTGGGTTTTTTACGTCCTTCAGGTCCTTTGCGTCGCTTGCGTCTTCCGAATATTTTTCTGGTTTCTTTCACCGATGAATTTCGTTAAGTTACCGTGGGATTGTTCCATCGCTTTAGGGAGAGAGCATTATGAGCCAGTCCGACAATAACAATATCGTCCGCAAGGTCAAGGGGGGGAAATGGGTGACTTTCCGCCCCGACATCAAAATCCACGATTGCACGATCCGCGACGGCGGTCTGATCAATCAGCACTGCTTCGACGACGAATTCGTCAAAGCCGTCTACGATACATTGGTCGCGGCCGGGGTCGATTACATGGAGATGGGCTACAAGGCCGACAAGAAAATATTCTCGCCGGCCGAATTCGGCAAATGGAAATTCAGCGACGAGGACGATATCCGGCGCGTCGTCGGCGATAACGCCACTTCCCTGAAACTGTCGGTCATGGCCGACGCCGAACGGACCGATTATCACACCGACATCCTGCCTAAGGACCACAGCGTCATCGACTGTATCCGGGTGGCCACCTACATCCACCAGATTCCGGCCGCGCTCGACATGGTGAAGGACGCCCACGACAAGGGCTACGAGACGACGCTCAATCTGATGGCGATCAGCCAGGTCCAGGATCGCGAACTGACCGACGCGCTGGACGCCATCGTCCAGAGCCCGGTCAACTCGATCTACGTCGTTGATAGTTTCGGCGCGCTTTACAGCGAGCAGATTCACTACCTGATCCTCACGTACCTTCGCGCCGTCGAGGGAACCCATATCGACGTCGGCATCCACGCCCACAACAACCAGGAACTGGCTTACGCCAACACGATCGAGGCGCTGATCGTCGGCGCCAGCCGCCTCGACGCCACAATCATGGGCATGGGGCGCGGCGCCGGTAACTGCCCCCTCGAACTGCTGATCGGTTTTCTCAAGAACCCCAAGTTCCACCAGCGTCCGGTGATCCAATGCATTCGCGACCACTTCGTGCCCCTGCGCCAGAAAATCGAGTGGGGCTACATGATCCCCTACATGATCACCGGCCAACTGAACACGCACCCGCGCACGGCCATCAAGATGCGCGCGGGCGACCACCCCGACGATTACCTGGCTTTCTACGATCAAATGGTCGAGGAAGAATAGGGGAACTGCAAAATACGAATTTTTTTTAATGACCGCCGACATCGTGCATCGGATAAACGGGCATACGCCATTTCATCTACCAGGTTGCTCATTCATTTATAATTTGTACATTACCATTCAAAAGGTCTTCCCATGCTGCCCCGCGAACGCGTCATCGCCGTCATCAAGCACCAGAAGCCCGACCGCCAGCCCGTTTACGCCTGGGTGCGCGCCAACCTGGGCGAGCCGATCAAGCGCGAATACGGTTCGGTCGAAGCGTTCGAAGACAAATACGAATTCGATTTCACGCACATTTTCGGCGGGCCGGCCGCTTATCCTCATCCGATGCTGGTCGAGGAATGGAAGCGTCGCGGCGGGCCGATCGATCCGGCCGGCCTGCTCGAACTGCCCATGGGCGACGTCAACGACATGGCCGCCTACCAAGGCATCATCGATCAGATCCGCCATCACAAGGAGCAGCGCGGGCGATTTACTTACGTCCAGACGCCGGGGATCTTCGAGGCGCTCAACGGCCCCTTCGGCATCCAGAATCACCTGGCTTACCTGCTCATGTATGAGGACGACCTGCAGCCCGTCTACCGCCGCCAGGCCGAATGGAATCGCCAGTTCGCGATGAACTGCCTCGACCTCGGAGTCGACATGGTTCATGTCTCCGACGACTGGGGTGCGCAGAGCGGCCTTATGTTCAGTCCCGAGACGTGGTGGCGCCTCATTTACCCCAACCACAAGGTGACCACCGACGCCGTCAAGGCGCGCGGCGCCTTCCTGAGCCTTCACAGCGACGGCAACGTGGCCCAGGTGATCGACGGCATCGTGAAGCTGGGTTTCGACGTCGTCCACCCCTGGCAGGAATCGGCCGGGATGGACCTGACGCTTTATAAAACGAAATACCGCGACGTGTTTACGATCATGGGCGGGCTGGACGTCCAGACGACAATCGGTTTCGGTAAACTCGATTTCCTCAAGGCCGAGATCGAACGCGTCCTGGGCATGTTCAGGGACGGCGGCCTGCTTTACTGCACCTCGCATTTCATTCAAGACCATTGCTCGATGGAAGAGCTCAAGTTCGCTTACGACCTGATCTACGAGATCGTCCACGGCCACAAGGTAAAATGAAGACGCGCCGGCCGGGCCATGGATCGTTCTTTCATCCGGCCGCGAATCGCGCGAACTTGCGCATACGTCATTTTCGTGTGTTTTTGTGTGATTTCGCGGCTAAAATCGTTTTTTCCCGGATGATTCGTCATTGGCCTCGCGGCGTAATTTAAGCCAGGACGATTTTCTCCCGCCCTTCGGCGACGCCTCGCGTGGCGTTGCGCGAGTCCACGACGAGTTGGGCGTGGCGCACCAGCGCCGCGTAATCGACCGTTGTATGGGCCGTGGCGATCAGCACGGCGTCGTAGGCGGCGATGCGGGCCGGGTCCCAGTCGACGCTCTCGCGCCCGGCCAGGTGCGAATATTCCCGGCTGGGACGGATGCGGGGGATGTAGCTGTCCAGGTAATCCACCTCGGCCCCGGCCGCCAGCAACAGGTCGAACAACCGGTAGGACGGACTTTCGCGGTCGTCGTCGACGTCGCTCTTGTAGGCCAGGCCGGCGATGAGGATGCGTGAGCCTTTGACCGGCTTGCCGCGCTCATTCAGGGCGCGGGCGAGCCGATCCACCACGTACTGCGGCATCGAGGAGTTGATCTCGCCGGCCAGTTCGATGAAGCGCGTGTGGCACTCGTATTCACGCGCCTTCCAGGTCAGATAGAACGGATCGATCGGGATGCAATGGCCGCCC
>JAMCWS010000349.1:6131-45086 GCA_023480605.1 bacterium | reverse complement strand
TGGTGTTAACTCGGGGATTTATTGTGCCATATTTTATTAGACCATGGGAGCGATAATGATTCCCTTCTCTGGCCATTGTCCCAGTGAGATATCCCTCGTTCTGTTCCAGGGTGGAATAAATACCCCCTTAAAAATCTCTGCCGCAGGGGGGACGGGAGGGGGGTATTTCCACACTTTTTCCGGAAGAACCTATTTTGGCTTGGCCAGGAGAATGTCGGCAATGGTTTTCAATAGCGATTCACGGACAATGGGTTTGGGCACGAATCCCTCGGGCGGTGGCACTTTCTTGCGAGTGCTGATGAATTTATGGAATTCCTCCGGATCACCACCCCAGCCGGTGACGGCGGTAACGATGATAACGGGAATCGAGGCGAACTCCGGCTTTTCCCGAAGATTCCGATATAATCGAATACCCGACTGCTCGGGCATGTTAATGTCAAGTAAGACCAAGTCGGGTTTTTCGGATATGATTTTTTCCAGGCCCTCGGCACCGTTATGCGCCGAAGCCGTCTCATAATCATTGTCTTGTAAAAGCGTTTCGAGATAGACAATCGTGCTCTGCTCGTCATCGACAACGAGAATTTTTTTCTGGGGACCATGATACTCGATCATATGGGTTTGTCCTTCAGTTTGATTTTTTCTTCAGAGCTGCGAGGGCGCGGGCCAGTGATTCGGAATTGGCATCGTTCAGGAGGGTTTGTATTTCATTTTTGATATCCGCGTCGTCTTCATCCGATTCGCTAAACGAGAGTCCCAGTGCCTGCTTAACACAACGGATATATTGGCGTGGTTTGACAGGTTTTTCGAGGTAAAGTCCAGGACCGAGCAGCGCGGTCTTTTCAAAGATTTCCTCCATTTGAGGTTTACCCAAATCGGTCCTGGCGTGAGCGGTGACGATAAGCACCGGGATGCGGGCGAGTTCCTGGTCGCGTTTGAGTGTAAGCAACAATTTGTACCCGGACTTCCGTGGGAGCACGAGGTCAAGTGAGATAAAATCAGGCCGATGCTCGCCAATGATCTTGAGGGCTTCTTCACCGTCGGCGGCCGTCAGGACGTTGAATCCGGCATCTTCGAGTACCGTCTGAAGGAAGATGCGAACATCGGGTTCGTCTTCGACCACCAAGATCGTTTTGTCTTCGGGGCGTTCCATCACCATGACTCCTTGTTGGAAGGTAAAGTGAATCGTTATGGACAAGATGAAAATGGATATTCATCGCAATACCTGTTGATTTTCCTGCACACGAAAATCCTGCCCGGACTTGGAAATTGCTGGGAGACGCTTTCGGGGAAATTCCAACCGAAATACCGACCCGGCGCCGACCTCCGACTGAAACGATACATGCCCTCCATGTTGCTGGACGATTTTACGGGTGGTCAGTAACCCCAAGCCTGTTCCCTTACCCGAACCTTTCGTGGAAAAATAGTTTGTAAAGACTTTCTGCTTGACCTCATAGTCCATCCCGCGGCCATTGTCGCTAACCTCGAAAATAATCACGTTGTCGCGCTCACTCGCACGCAGAGTGACATGTCGATCGGCTTTTTCGCTGACCTCGCACGCGTCCAACGCGTTGGAGACCAGGTTTACCAGGCAGGTGTGAATCTCATCCTCATCCATCGGCGCGGGAATCATAGGAGTCTGGATATCGCCGCGCAGGTCGACGCCGACCATACGGGCCTTGTCGTTGAATAGGTCGATCACTTTTTGAGCGACACGACCGGGATCGATCATGGCGACTTTTGGAACCGCCCCGCGCGCGAAGCTTAGAAACTCTTTCACAAATTCGGAAATGCGCGCGATATTTTCCTCAAGCATGCTCCAGCCCTGCTTAATCCGATGAGTATCCTCGCGCCGTATGCCGGAACCCATGACGTAAATGCCGCCTTCCAAGCCCATGATGATATTTTTGATACCGTGGGCCAGTCCGGCGACCGTTTGACCGACCGCCGCCAACCTTTCGGCTTCAAGTTTTTCCTGCTCGAGCCTTTTTACCTCGGTAATGTCGGTAGACATCTCGATTACGTAAGGAATTTCCGTGCCGGAAAACAACAACGGAACCACGTGGACAAAGTAATAGTGAGGAAGGCCGCCGCAGACGCGTCCCCGCTCCTCATGCGTGCGGATTCGTCCATCGCGGAATGTGTCGGCGGCAACGCACTCCTCGCATCGCTCGCTCCGGCCTTTGTAAACGGTGTAGCAGAACTGGTTTTCCCATGGTCCATACGTTTCAGTAAACATCCGATTGGCGTGGATGATGCAGAAATTCCGGTCGATAACGCTGATGCATATGGGAACCTGATGAAATAATTCGTTCCGGATCCAACGTTCAACACGATCCATTATTATTCCTCGTTGGCGTTCGCGATAAGATCCGGCGCGCCCGGTCCGATCAACGAAGCAATGGCGCCGATAAACTCGGTTACTACAATCGGTTTTTCGATATATCCATTCGGTTCCGGGATGTCTTCGTCCATGACAAGCACTCGAAAGAACTCGGGATCCTGCGGCGTCAGTGTGTTATGCACTTGCGTATAAGCGCTGACAAAGAGGACCGGCACATCCTTGAGTACCGGCCTGCGCCGAATATCGCGGTAGAGCCCGACACCCGACTTTTTAGGCATCATGATGTCAAGGCAGATCAAGTCGGGTTTCCGAGTCAGGGCCAACGCCAGCCCTTCGGCGGGGTCAGTCGCCGAAAAGGCGTCATAGCCCTGGTCTTCCAGGAGGGCGCTCATGTATATGATCGCCGACCGTTCGTCATCGATAACCAGTATTTTCTTCCGGGCGTTCATGGCGGGGCCGCATATCCAATCTTGACGTTTCATGGCGGCTAATGGATGGCGCGCCATCACGACAGGCGACCGGTTGTTGTGTCAATGCCTTTCCCATTCAATGAAGCCAGGCTTGATGTCGGTCATGGCGTTAACGATGAGTTCGACCAGGCCTCCATATAATATCGAATGGTTTTCCCACAGTTTGTAGTAATCCAGCATGTCTCGGAACTGCCCTTTGCAGTTGCTGCATGGGGCGCAAATATACTTCCTGACGGAAGGATCCAAGCAATCAGAGAATGCCTCCAGGATCTGGCTCAGTTTTTTTCGACCGGCGACTTTGAATCGCCAATCCGGAAAGTTGTGACGCGAATGGATGGCAAAGCCGCTCCCGCCGCCACAACAGTAGTTGTTGACACCGTGCGGATTCATTTCGCGGAACCGGGGACAGATCGTGTGAATTATCTCGCGTTGCGGTGCAATGATGCCCATCATGCGGGTCATATTGCACGGATCGTGGAGCGTGACGGGGAAGTCATTACGCGTGGGATCAAGCTTGAGGCGACCGGACATCACGATGTCGCGCAGGACGGTCATCGCGCTTTCGCGGGGGATATTGAGGTCGCCGGTCAGGATGCGGTCGGCGATCACCGTCAGAGCTTTGTGGGCGTGGCCGCATTCGCCGAAAACGATCTTTTTAACTCCCAGTTTTTTGGCTGCCTCGGCGTGTTTGAGGACGACTCTGGCCAACATGAAATCATCGTAAAACAGACCATAATTGATGCTGTCGTAACCCAACGCGTCGCTGGACAGCGTCCAACTGACACCCGCGGCCTCGAAGATGACGCTGAAGGCGCCGGGATTTTCAGGCCACGCCATAATTTCGCCGGCGTTATGGATCAGGAGGATATCCGCGCCGCTCTTGTCCCACGGCGTATGGATTGTCATCCCGGTCTTTTCCGACATCTCTTCGTCGATGAATTCCATGTTGTCCTTGACCACCAGGGCGTTCATCCCGGTGGAGGAACCGACTTTGAGCTGTAGCACGGAACCATTGTCGTGGAGTTCTTTGGTGTGGATGTCCAGTTCCTGGCTGAATAATTTACGGATCTCCCGGGCGACGAGGCCATTGTCGGCCCCGAGGGGACATGCCTGGGCGCACCGCCGACACAGGTTGCAGCGATAACTGAGTTCGGCCAATCGAGCCACAGTGGTCCAGTTTAAGTCAATGTCTCCGTGGCGCCATCGGCCGAAGTATGCGCCGTCGGACTTGATGTACTTGTAGTAGATGCGCCGTAAAATCTCGGAGCGGCAGGTTGGCCGGTAAGCGGGATTACCACTCGATGCTTCGTAGATGTGACAGGCCGCCGAACAAGTCTGGCAATTAGCGCAGTGTTCCATCGTGAGGACCAGCGGCCGGAGGAACGGCCAGTTATCGGCTTTGTTGAACAGCCGGGTCACTCCATCCAAGAACTTGCGGATCAGTTCTTTTTCATCTTCTTTAGTTCTGGGTTTGGGGATGTCCAGGATCAACGTGTCATCGAGCGACGCCTCGTATTTTTCCCGTTCCGCATCCGTCAGTTGTTTCCACGGCGGTTCCTCGTCGGGCCGTAACGTGTTGGGTGGCAGGGGCATCAGGTCCGTCTCCTCCACGTGAGTCCACTGGCGGTTCGGTTGGCTGATGCTTTCGAGTTTGAAATTTGTTTGCTGCTTACTCACTTCTCGATTTCTCCCGTTGCCACATCGGCCCACGTCTTTTTGCCGTCGCCCCTGATATGGTTGGCGCGCCAGTTGACCGGATAGGTCAGTGCCTTCTGGATCATCACCTCGATCCGGCCGCCCCTGACGTTGGGCTCATCGTCCCACCGAATCCGGTGCCAGGTAAACCATTTAACGAAAAAGTGCGACATGTGGGTCAATGGAATATATGCGACGAGTAGTGAAGCGGCCGCGACAGCAATGCCCGTCAACGGATCGGGGATCGGAGCCTTGAGACTTAGTGTCACCAAGTCGGACAGATAGGCGCGCATGGGAGCCAGGTGGGAGGGGGCGGTCACAAGCGCCGCGAACATCAGCGCCATCGTCGCGATGATCACAAGCAGGTTAACAACATGGGAACCGTTGGTGTAGGGTTTGAGGTCGGGATCGCTCAGACGCATCACGAGCAGTCCCAAGCCGCCGATGATCGTAAGAACCATCCCCATGGTTCCAACTGCGCCCGTGATCTTATTCAGCACGACCGCGAGACCGGAGGCCGCAGGCCCGGTAATCATCACCCCCGCCAATTCCAGCATCGAACCTACGAATAGCAGGCAGGCAAATGCGGCCGTCATATACAGACCGAAATGAAACGGAAAAGAGCGGTACCAAAGCTTTCGATTGTGGTCGAATAAACCCTTGATGAAGACCATCTCGGGAATCATAAACATCAGTTCTCTAATCCAGTCAGGCTTATGATTGCGGGTCCAATATTCGGATTCTTCCATTTTCGACCCGCCATGGATTGAGCGTTTTCCCTCATGGGGAATGGGATAAATTTCCCACCGCAGATTGAGCGGATAATTTCGTATCCGCAGATAACGGACCACAATGGCGATGATAAAGATTAGGAGCGCCAGATAGGTGACCAAGTGCAGGATAATACTCATGAAGATATATCCTTCGGCCCGGAGTCTAGATGATATGCCGCCAATCGACCCATGGGTTGCATTCCGGGGTGCGCCCCAAGCCTAGGAAGACGGCCGAAACGGTCCGGATTATATCGCGATGGCAAGATGATAATTCGATAGTATGTTCAATCCTGATAACATTATATGATCTGGATTGCTATATGGCTGCCACTCGTGAGATTCTCTCCACGCCCTTTGTGTACGCCGAGTCGGCCGTGGCAACATATGTAAAGCCGGCTTGTGACGTTATTCATATCATAAGAGATCCGGTGATTCATCATTTTTATGCACTTCTTTCTGCTTCCTCAGTTTTACTTGCCGTTTTGGCATGGATCTGGCTCATGCGAGCGACCGTCGATCCCTGGCAGAACCTCACATTCCCAGGAATCTCCTCCGTGTTGGGGGCCGCATGTCCGATATCAAGGAAGATGGTCCGGACGGTCGTGCGCAAGGGCCGAGGGGCGGGTCTGGGCGTGGGGAATCATTTCTCGGACGGCATCGAGCCGCAGATCCGCTGGGCGCACGAGGGCGTCCACATTCTCATCAACAGTTCCGACTTTAACGCCTTCTATCAGTCCATGAGTCGCGATCTGGCCGCCATGAAGGAAGCCCTGGGCGAAAACGCCAAGCCGGCGCGCGCCCCAACCGCCACCTGAAATAGATCGAACCGCATCCTTGGTTCGGATTATTCGCCGGCAGGGCGCCGCCGAGTCGTCATTTGGCACGAGATGGAGGAAGACGCGATGCGAGGCATCAAAAGCTGGGTCGCGTTCGCGATCATCTGCGGCGGCAGCCTGTCGCCGGTGCGCCAGATCCACAATCCCGGGAGATCGACAGCGCCTTGCGGGTAGAAGGCGAACCGCGGCTCCATGCCCGCGTCGCGGCCGGTGGACACCTGCATTTTCGTCGTGACTTACCCGAATCTCATGATAACATCAAAATATGGTTTATTAAGTTGCCCAGGTAATACGAGTCTGAAAACGCATTTTCGCCGTCTTGTCCCAACGAAGCGGGGGTAATGGGTATTTCGGATGAGAGTTCACGCGAGACGCGCGGGATTGTCGTCTCCCGTGCACGAATTGCGTTGTGGCGTTCAAGCCTTACCGAAAATGACTTGCGCCAACACACCACGATTGGGGGAACCGATCGATGATCAACAGAACCAACCTTGTCCAATGCACGATCCCGCTGCGCTGGGGTTTGGTCGCCCTCGCAACCATCGCCGGGTTCGGTGCGCCTTCCCGAGTCGCGGGCGCCGATATCGTCATCAACTCAACCGACCTGACGATTACGGGCGATACCGACAGCAATCCGGCGACGTTCAACGGCGTGCCGTTCAAGGCGCGCGTCGAAGACAATATCGCCCGCTTTTACATCGCCGGAGACTTATCGCTGGCGGCCACCGACACCGTAACGCTCATGGGTTCGCGTCCCGTGTCGCTCTTTGTCGGGGGCCAAGCCACCATCCCGGCCGGCGTCGTTTTCGACGCTTCGGCCAACGGGCCCATTCCCGGTCCCGGCGGCGGCGCCGGGGGAATCCATGGCCAGTACGGCTCAATAGGATTCGGCGGCTATATTTACACCGTAGACATCTCAATCGGGGGCGCCGGTGGCCACGGCGTTACCGCCGCCAACGGCACATCCGGCCAGATAGGCGCGTTGGCGACGGCAGAGGCGCAAATCGCGGCCGGTGATGGCGTCGATGGTTTCCTCGGTGATCCGGGACAGGACGGCGTCAATTCCCCCGGGAGTGGCGGTTCGTCCCTCGTGAGTCGACCCGCCGGCGGCGCGGCGGGAGACTCCGGCGTACATGGCCAGGGCGGCAGTGGCGGCGGCGGCGGCGCGTATGTCTTCTTCGCCGGAACCAATGGCGGCAGCGGCGGCAAAGGGGGTGATGGTCAGAACGGCTCGCCCGGCAAAGGCGGGACAAATGGTCAGCAGGGTACTCCGGGCATCAACACCGGCACCGGCGATACGATCTCCGGCGGTGGCGGCGGCAGCGGCGGTTCGGGCGGCGGCGGCGGGGGTGGCGGGGGTTATGGCGGCAACGGCGCCGGCGGCGGCGGGGGTGGCGGCGGGGGCGGCAGTGGCTTTACGGGCGCCGGGGGCGCCGGGGGCGCCGGGGGTGACGGCGGCAACGGCGATCTGGGAGGCGACGGCGGCATCGGCGGGATCGCCGGCGCCGGCGGCGCCGGTGGCGGGGCGCTTGAAATTATCGTTTGCGGCCGCATGACCGTGGCGGCGCACCTTCTTGCCAGGGGCGACGCCGGAGAATCGGGCGAGCCGGGCAAAGACGGCTCTATGGGAATCGCGGGGGCGCCAGGCACCGTCGGCGCCTCCGGCAAACCCGGAGACGGCTCCAGCGGGTCCGGCGGTCACGGCGGGGCCGGCGGCAATGGCGGCGACGGCGCGGCGGGCGGCAAAGGCGGTGGTGGCGGCGGCGGCGGGGGCGGCGGCGGGGGCGCCATCAAACTGGCCGCCACCACGATCACCAGCGCCGGCTGCGGGATCGACGTCTCTGGCGGGACGCCGAATGGCGGCATCGGCCGGTTTCTTTTCGGCTCAAGCACCGTCCAGTCATATGACGGCTCAACGACCGGCGTGACGATGACCCCAGTCTATGGCAGCCGCATTCGCAATCCCTTCCTGGCCGACGGCGGAGAAACGCCCTACATCGTGGCACTCGCGGGCGGACCGGAGGCCTTCGGTCTGCTCGATGGTTACACGGCGGCCTCGCCCGAGTTCGCCGCCATCACCAGCACCGCCCCAAGCGGGGCAACGGTCGCGCTGGTGCGCCGCAGCGTCGGCCCGGCGGGATTGTCCGATACTTACCCGGGTTTCAGCGTGTTATTTTACATCAACATATCGGGCGGCGACCTGGCCTTGCCGACCCTTGGCGTCGGCGATCGCGATTACGCGCAGCCTCTCCAGCTTGGCGGGTTCACGCGCCGCGTTGAATTCGGCGGCGACGGCGGTATTTCACCACTCGCCGTGCTGCCCGCCGGGGCGATCTACGCGACCCTCGTCCCCGATGGCTCGATCACTTACACGTTCGGCTATACGGCCGGCCCGAACGTCGTCCGCCGCCGGGTCGTCTCGCTCGTTCTCAATACGCCCGTCTACCTGACGACGCAGAGCGCTTCGCGCGAATGGCTGGATTACGAATGAGCGCTCCTGCACGACTGATGGATTATTGGCCCTTCGCCGCCGAATGTGCCATCGCCGGGCTTAATTGACGCAGCCATCCTGTTTCCGGCTCCAGGTGGCTTGGCGCCCTGGCGCGAACGGCTGCTTTTCAAGATGTGTCACGGCATGGGGGGAAGCGGCGAGGCGCGGGTGGGCGACCCGAGGCGGCCGAGAGCGCCGTTCCGCGCCTGCTCGACTTTTCCGCTCCGGTTCTCGTCACGCCGGCGCAACCCGGGCGCGTCGATGAGAAAGCGGCGACGGTCCTGCTCGAAGAGATCGCGAAGCGAACTGGAATTAGCCCGCTGCGCATCGCTTACGGCAACCTCGATCCCCACGCGGCCTATTCGGTTCGGGCGGCGTATACGGCCGAGATCGCCGCCGGTAGGCCCGGCCGAATGCGCCTGGTCGCCAATGATCGGTTTTTGGTGAGCGACCGCATCCAATCGCTCAATCTTCCGATTCAAGAATCAGCGATTCCGCGCGAGGTCACGGCCGGGGGCCGACTGGTGCTGGAGTGGCGCGCCGCCGAGGGCGAAGCCCACTGCGGGGTCGCCGAAGTCTGGTTGATCAGGCACGCCCGATGACTCGCGATGGCCGGGCGCGCAACGCCGCTCGGAACTCGAAGGCCAAGCGGGGGAGGAGCGCAATGATGCAACGTATATTGTGTCTCGCGGCGGCCGGGATCCTGGGCCTGACGTGGCCGGCGCCGGGTTTCGGTCA
This sequence comes from bacterium, assembly GCA_023480605.1. Taxonomy (GTDB): domain Bacteria; phylum Sumerlaeota; class Sumerlaeia; order MVZB01; family MVZB01; genus JAMCWS01. The sequence goes on along the minus strand of JAMCWS010000349.1, from coordinate 35,742 downwards.
GAGGCCGACGGTCGCCAGCGCGAGGCCCTACGAACTGGACTGGGCAGGGCGGAAGGCCGACGACCACCCGCCCCTGGTGGATTTCGAACGCCTGGACGGCTGGCGGATCGAAGCGGAGTCGACCGGGGATTTCGGGGATTTCGGGGACAGACACTCATTCCCTCATGAATTACGTCGGATGAATTGTCATGAAGGCCATTGCCTGCCAATCCTGTCGATAGCTCAGATACATGTTCTGCCACCGTTGCTCCTTCAGTCTTTTCTCTTCACGCTCCGGGCCGTATGGCATATTCAAAAATTCTTTTCTGGTCTGGTTGCTGTTGAATATGTATCGTTCCCATTCGTCCCGCGACGATCGAGAGTAATACCCCACTTCACAACCCGCGGCTCTGACCATGTTGCAGAGCTTCATCTCGGTCGGGGCAATTGCCTTCATAATCCCTTAGCTCATCCGGGACCTTGTGGGTTGTGTATATGGCCTCGCCGATGACGATCTGGCCGCCGGGCGTGATTATCTTCTTCAACTCACGCAGGGTCGGCTCGAGACCTCCGAAGCACATTGTCGCACCCAGGCAGGACGCCACACTATAGCGGCTCTTCCCCATCTCGTACTCTCGCACGTTTGCGTGCACGAATTGCAACTTGTCGCTCAGGCCGTCACGTTCGGCCAGTGCGGTGGCATTGGCGATTGCGCCCGCCGAGTGATCAACGCCAACTCCCGACGTACCGAAGTACTACGCCCAGAGGCAAAACGCTTAGCCGTGGCCGCATCCACAATCGATCACCGTCTGGCCCGTCTTCAGTTCCAGATAATTCCCGATCTCGAACAGGCGAAATGCTGAGAGCGTGTTCGTGACGGGCGAATACTGCTTGTTTTCCAATAGATCTCAAGTAGATTCACCGTGCTTTTCACAGGCGCGTTCTCCATTTCTCGTTTTTATCACATGAGAGTGGGAGTAGTTTTTCAATTGCGAACCTGACGGCTTCAGGTAACGCCGCATCCGCGCATAGAGTCGATCGAGGCGTTTCTTGACGCCTTGCGGGGTGATGTTGAGCCGGTCGGCGATTTACTGAAGCGTCTGGCCTTCGATGATGCGGCTGGTCAGGAGATCCTGCTCGTGTTCGTTGAGGATTCCGAAGGCTTGGCGCAGGAGGATGCCGTGGATGATGGGTCCGCGCGGATCGAAGCTGAAGTCTTCTTCGGCGTGCGGCACGAAATCATCCAACGGCAGACAGATCACACGCTTGCCGCCACACTGGTGCTGCCCGAGATCCACATCGCGCCAGTAGGCGCCACGAAAAGTGAATCCTTTGCAGGCAAGCAGCCAGAGATAATAACGGCGCGTTTGTCGTCTGCCCGGCTCGTTTCCGTTGCGCGCCAGCGCGGCGAGCAACTCGAGCGCCACCTCGTTCAGGAGGGCGCGCACGTTTTCGTCATGGCTGAATCGCTCGGCCAAGTCCGTATATGCGGGCAAAAAGTCGTCCAACTCCCATCCGTTCTGGTCAGGCGTCATCGATCGGGTATTCCTGTCTTTTCAAAAGCAACTGAGCAGGCAAACCGGCCGGGGCGCGACGGCGGAAGACAAGGCTTCCCCCATGCGCACCCCGGCCGGGCCGTTTCCCATAGAGCGAAGCTCAGGCGATGCTGTGAAAAGACAGCGGGAGCGGACAAAAGGCGGGATCAGAAAAGACAGCATTGACCGCCACGGCATGGGGAATGCCGCGGTCGGACAAAGCTCGCGCTTCGCAAGCCGCCACAAACAAATGGCGCGGCGCGCCACCGTCCGGCTTTGGCTTGCGACAGGTCTTTTGCTGAAGCGACCGCCCTAGGCCCGGCTCCACCTGGCTTCACTCCGGAATTGGGCAATGTCAATCGTTACGTTGACCATCATTGGGCCCTCCTTTCAGCGATGGATAGCGGCGTGACGCGTTCAGCATCGTCATCGCCTATGATTATAAGTAAAGATGGAGGCGACTTTTAAACCGGAAATCAAGCGGCCGGTTGCGCGTTATTTCGCCGGCAAGCCTACCAGCAGCCGGCTGTCGAGATCGGCGAGGGGGTCGATCTCGCCGATGGCCGCGGCGCGGGCGAAGACGACGCCGGGGCGACGGGCGCGCATGGCGCGCGCGAGGACATTAAAGCCCTTCGACGGCCCGGGATGCTCGACGGCATAGGCATGCCAGAGGCTGGCCGGTTCCAGAAGCACCCGGGCTAAACCCAGACGCGCGCCGAAGACGCGGGCGAAGGCATCCTCGGGCCGGAGCCCTTCGGCGAAGCCGCGATGCACGGGAACGAAGCCCCCGGCCCCGTCGATGACGACTCCCGGCGTGCCGGGAAGGCTGACCAGCTGCTGAAGATTGCCCCGCGCGCCGCTCTTCACGGCCAAGAGTTGTGGCCCCAGGTCCGCGGCGTCGTAGTCGACGCGTGAGGCGATTCGCTCGGTCAGATCGGCGCAGGTGTCAAGCCACTCCTCACGGCGATCGATTGCGGGAAGGGGCGGGCGGCTGACGCTCTCGCCGAAGAAGGGACTAAACGAAGCGCCGCTCTCTTTGGCGATGCGCATGCCGAGTCGCATCAGTGCCTCGCTGACCTGAAGTGCGCGCTGGGGACCTTCGGCTTCATGAATGGCGCGAAGGCCTTCGATCAGCGACGCGCGCGTGACGAAGCCCTCCGCGCCGATGAGATCGGCGCCTGTCAAACGGCGGATTTCGTCGCGTCGGGCCGCATCGAAACTGAGCGCGGCAAGGCCCCACAACGCATCTTGGGTTGGGCAAAGCCAGGGCAGGAGCCGCTCCGGATCACGGCGCAACTGGCCCACAACACTCAGCCGTTCGCCGGCCTCGCGCTGGGCGGCTTCGGTGATGGGCAGGAAGACGGCAACCGGGTCGCCGTCAAAGTCGGCATTGAGCAAGGGGCACGCGAGGGGATGCAGTCGGATGGCCCGCCCCGGCACGCGCACCGGATGGAAGGCCAACAGGCTCGCGGCCCAGAACGAGGGCTGGCGATTGACAACGACCCACGAGCGGGCCATGAGTTTGTCGAGAGCTGCGGCGACCCGTGGCGTCCGATTTGCGATTTCCTGCGAATCGCCCATCTCGCGCGCCAGAATCGGTCCGAATAGCTCCCACGCCATCCCCTCGGGCAGACCGACCTGTTCAAACGTCAGATCCCCGCCCGGAATGATGACCGACCGGCCGCTGAACAGATTCCTTTCACTCGGAAGCATGATCTCGTGAGGGACCAGACCATCGAAATAGTCGGTCAAGCGTTTACGAAGCTGGTGGAGGGTCTGGTGCGTGAGAACCTCGGGCGCTCCGGACGCCAGGGCCCGCTCGGCGCGCGCATTGGCCTGCGCCAGGGCGTGGTAGAACGGGTCGTTCTCGCGGACGCCGACCGCGGCGACTTCAATTTCCGCCAGCCAGGGGTGGGGCAACGGACGGGCCAACGTGAGCGCCGGCTCGGAAGGCGCGGCCATCTTGAAATGCAGCTTCTCCTCATCGAGCGTCGCCTTGATGCTCGCGGCGGCGAGTCGGCTCATGAGGTCTGCAAACCATGGCGGCGGCGGCGGAGCCTGTTCGACCGGGCCGGCGGCCAGGCGCGCGGCGAGTGTTGCGGCGTCAGAACGCCTTGCCGAACGGGTGTTGAAAGATTCGGCCACGTTCTCGAACGCGCCCGCCTCGCGCAACGCGTAGTATTCAAGTTCCCCTTGTTCTTGCCCTTCGCCCGGCGTCGACACGAAGGTGTGGAGCTTCGTGCGCACATCGTGGACCGTCCGGCCCCAGTAAATCCAGCCGATGGTGCTTGGCCGCTGAAGCGGCGGGCCATCTTTGCCAATCGTAAGGATTTCCATGCCTGAGGCGGGCAGTCCCGCGCGCCTCAGGCGTTCGCGCAATTCGTCCACATTTGGCGCGTGGAAGGGCGGCGCGACCACGGGCGTCCCCTCGGCGCGCGCGATCCGGCCGGCGAGGGCTTCGCACACCTGCCCGAAGATCATCCGGGAGTGCAGGCCGATGAAATTGCAGACCAGTTCCACGGGCGTTCCGTCGGCCAGATGGGGCATCTCGTCGTCAGGGGCGATGCGGCTGATGACGCCCTTTTGTCCGTGGCGATTGCTGAGCTTGTCGCCCGGCTCCACCGGATGCTCGAACCGGAATCGACGCGTGCACGACTCGCTGATGAGCAGTCCATCCTCGTAAGTGTCGCCCCCCCAGGATACAAAGGCGGTGAGGAGATTCACGCCGCACCAGAACCCCGCCGCGCTCGGTTCTTTGCCGGTCTGAACCAGCGCCGGTTCGGGCTCGAGCGGCACCTGCCACTGGCGCATCATGTTGACACCCATGAGGAGCCGATTGGCGTCGTCATGTTCAACGAACGGCACCATCGACGCCGTCAGGCCCAGGGCCGCCGCGGGCGCATCATCGACCACGATAATTTTGCCGTTACGGATGGTTGCTCCGCATGCGAGCGACAGCACCCGACCGATGTTTGGGCCTTCGGGCGTCTCGAACGGGCAAGCGCGCCCCATCTGGCCGGGGTGAATCACCGAGTGGGGATTCTCGATCAGGATTCGGCGCAGGTGGGTTTGAGTCGCCAGCCAATTCGTTACGTCAAGCGCCTGGGATGTCGGATGGATCACCTTTGGTTCGCTTGCGTCTTCATAAATGAGCCCCATTAAGAAAAATTCCGCGAACCACTTATCCAAAGGCACGAGCGCCCGCAGCAATGACGGATCGGCGGGCATGTCGGCGCCAACCTGCCCGAGGCGCGCCTCGATGAAGCTGTAAAGCTGCTCTCCGACACACCGGACCTCGGCCGCGCTCAGATCCTCCGATGACGCCAAGGGCACGACCACGCGCTTCGTGCCGTCGATCATGAAGATCCCTTCGTCATCCGGTTGGGGAAGGCCGGCAAAGTCGAGCGGCACGTCACCCGTTTGCATCGCGAGCGACAGGACGATACGGCACGAGCGGTCGCTCATGTACTCCACGCGGTAACTGGCCAGCGGCAGCCGCTCGCCAAGCAGTTGCGGCAACCGCTCGTGCAGAAATGCCTCATAAGAAGCCCTATGCCAGGGCGTCGAGAGATCGGGTGCCATGTTCATTCGGATTCCCCCTTCTCCAATTCCTTCCATTTAGTGGCCAGTTCCCGGGTTGTGTAATGCAAGCGCGACTTGACTGTGCCCTCGGGAATCCCCAGCCGCCGCGCCGCCTCGGCCGCGCCCAGGTCCTCGTCGGTCACCAGCCGCACGACCTCACGCTTGTCGTCGGGCAAACTGTCCACAAGTCGGCGCACAAGGGCATAGCGCTCGGCCTCTGCGGCAACCTCGTGGGGTCCCAGCGCCGCGGCGTCGACGAGCCAACCCTGCGGAACGTCGTCGTCATCCAGCGCCGCCTCGGCGGCCCTGTCCAGCGACTCGCACCGGTGGCGCCGGGCTGAACGCATGCTGTTGAGAGCCAGATTCTGGGCGACCCGGTAGAGCCACGCCTTGACCGGACCGCGCCCCTGCCATTGCTCGGCGCGCGTCCAGACGCGCAGAAACACCTCCTGAGCCACGTCCTCGGCCGCGTCCGAATCCCGTACGATGCGGCGCACGAAACGGCGAATCATTTCGCCATGGCGGCGAAAAAGCGTCTCGAAAGCGTCCGTCGCCGCCGAAGCCCGTTCCATGATCTGGCGCATCAACTCGTCGTCGAATCGCACGCGTGACTCCCTCTACAATCCATGACACCGCCGCCGGCCGAATCGTTCATTGGCTTTCGATTCGGCTTCCGGCAATGGCCCATCGTGATTCATCCGGCTTGTCATGTTGGATCGGGACTATCGAATTGGAAAGACGAATCCGCCGAAGCGCCGCGCCAGCATGAAAGGTCAAGATCGGCCCCATGCCCGGCGGGATCGACATCGGGGACCTGGACGAGGGCGAGTTTTTCCCATTCCGTCGCACGAGCCGACGAACTCCGCACCCACGGCAGCGGCCAACCAGCAGTGACCACAAACGCGATCCTCTAGGACTCGCCGCGCAACCGGTTTCTGGCCAACGGCTGCAGCACGGGCGGCCCTTTCCCCTATTTCCCGTCCAACGGCGGCCTGCTCTACGCCGCGGCGATGATGGCGACCGGCTGGGTTAGCGCGCCCGACCGCCCCGCCCCCGGGTTCCCCCGAGGGCGGCCGTTGGCTCGTGCGCTGGGAGGGCCTGTCGCCGGCGCCGTGAAGACGGGCTGTGTGTGTGCAAGCGGTAGGAAAGGCGCTCAATTCATTCCCGTGCGGGTTGAACTCCCGGCGAAGTGAAGTCGGTCAATCCGAGGTGCGGTCGCCCCACGAGTGATGAGAATCGCCATGGTCGAAACCAAGGCGCGGGTAAGATGCCTGCGCGGCCATCTGACGCTCTGTCAAGTATCGAGCGACGCCGAATGTACATTGAGTGAAGCTTTGGGTGGAATTAGGATGACCCCATGACAAGATGGAGGACTACGATGAGGGCGCGATCCATCCGCTGGTTGATTCTGGAAGGCATCCTGATGACGACTCAACTGGCGGGAACGACGGCCGCCGAAATATCTCTTTCAGTCGATCCGCAAATCGTGCTCAACCAGATCGATCCGAAAATCTACGGCCATTTCCTCGAACACATTTACCGCTCTGCCAACGGCGGCCTGTGGGGCGAACTGGTCTTCGACCGCAGTTTCGAGAATCTATCCCAGTATTTGGGCGGTGCCGGCGGTCACTGGGTCGCCGAGGGGAATGTCCTGCGTCAGCAGAGCCTTGGAATCCGGCTTTGTCAGTCATTTGGCGATCCCACCTGGACTGACTATGAGTATACACTCGAGACCCGTCAAGACGATGGCCAAGATTGCCTCCTGATTATTTTCCGCCGACATGATACCAAGCGCTTCTACTGGTATAACACCGGCGGGTGGGGCGGCCTGATGCGCGCAGGAGTGAAAGGTGAGAATTATGTCCAGAGATGCAGGTCGGCGGCTGTTCAATCCGTCCAGGCTGAGCGGTGGTATCGGATCAGGGTACGGTGTGAGGGTTCACATATCCAAATCCATATTAATGACCAGCCAACGATTGACTTCACCGATATAGATGATCCCGTCTTGGCGGGAGGCGTGGGCATCGGCACTTGGGGAACCACGGCCAGTTTCCGAAATCTGCGTGTAACGGCTTTGGATGGCCGCGTTTTATTTGAAGGGCTTCCGAAAGTTCCTGCCGCCAAACCGGAGCCGAATCGATGGCGGGCCTACGGACCCGGCACCTGCCAGCGCAGCAAGGAAAACCCACTCAATGGCGCGATCTGCGCACGAATCGACGCCCTTGCGCCGGCAAGCGCCGCAACGGGTATCGCCGAAGGGCCGATCCAAGTGCGCAAGGGCGAAACCTATGTCGGCTCGGTCTGGGTGCGGGGCAAAGCGCGGCCGGGGATTCGCGTGCGGCTCCTGGAAGGTGAGAAGTCGCTTGCGGTATGCATGTTGCCGGCGCCGATCGACGCCGCGGAATGGATGGAATACCCCATTCGCCTGACCGCTGATTCCGACACCCCTGATGCGAGACTCGCGATTGAACTGGTGGGCGCAGGCCGCGTTTGGATCGATCAAGTGAGCCTTATGGCCGAGTCGGTGCGACGCGACGGAGGCTTCCGTCCAGACCTTATATCAGCGGTTGCCGGTTTGCGGCCTCCAGTCATTCGCTGGCCTGGGGGAGCTTACGCCGAACGCTATCGCTGGAAAGAAGGCATAGGCCCCCAGTCCAAGCGCGTCAGATCCCCCATCGTGATCTGGGACGACCAGGATGTAAACTCATTCGGAACCGATGAATTCATCGCCCTGTGCCGGCGCCTGAAGGCAGATCCGCTCATTGTCATTAATACTGGCCGGCACGATCCGGCGACGCCGCGAAGCAAATACATTCGCGATGCCTGCCAATGGTTGGAATACTGCAATGGGCCGATAGAGTCCACCTGGGGCAAGGTAAGGGCGCTGAACGGCCACCCCGAACCGTACGGGGTCAAGTATTGGGAAATCGACAATGAGACCTGGCCGGTAGGAGCGTCAGAATACTGCCGAATCGTCAGGGAATTCGTGCCCGCACTCAAGGCAGTCGATCCGACAATCAAGATCGCCATCTGCGGGTGTGCCGATTACGACAATAGCCCCAAAATCGGCGGCTGGAATCGGGTGGTGATTCCCGAGTGCGCGACGCTGGCCGACTATTATAGCATTCATCATTATGAAGATCCTGACCAGTATGCCGAAGATCCGCGCCGCTACGAGGCCTTTCTCACGACCATCGAGAACCAGATCAAAAACTCGCCCAACCCTAACTTGAAAATTTTCGTCTCGGAGTGGAACGCCCAGAGCACCGACTGGCGGACAGGACTTTATTGCGGTGGACTGCTCAATGGCTTCGAGCGTTGCGGCACCTTCGTGGGGATGGCCTCGCCCGCTCTCTTCCTGCGCCATATTTCGGCTTCGGCATGGGATAATGCCTTCATCAACTTCGATCAAAAAAGTTGGTTCCCGGCACCCAATTATGTCGTCATGAAGCTCTGGCACGATCACTATGCCCCCGAGCGGATCGCGCTGGAGGGAAACGCGGGACCGCTCAACATCGTCGCCACCCGCACCGAGGATGGTAATAGGGTCGTGGTCAAAGCCGTAAACCCCGGCGGTTCGGACGTCGATCTGGCGCTGAGATTGCGTGGGGGCTTCCGGCCGTTGTCGGTCCGGCTGCAACTGATCGCGCCCGGCTCGGTCGCGGCGCGCAATACGCTAGACACGCCCGATGCGGTTCGACCCGAAAACGTACCGATCACCATCGACGGACCGCGCATCCGCTTCAGCCTGCCGGCTTATTCGGCCGGCGTCGCGATGATTGAGCGGTGATGCCAATAAGAAGGAAGGGGCAAGGCAGTCTGTGCCGAACCATCGTGAGACATCCTGCAACGCACAATTCGAGAGGTGCCTAAACTTCGTCAAATCCATGCGGTTGAGCGAAGATCTGGATTTCGTCATCCCTACGCGCTGTGGTGCTTCCCGCAAAGAGAGGAGCTCACGCGTCACAAACCGCAAGAAGGGAATAGAGGAACTGCCAAATCAACTCCCGGTTTTTCGTGTCAATCAACCGCTGAGTGGAGCCAATGCCTCGACGCACTATCTGGCCGAGATCGGATATACTTCCCTGAACACGGGTGAACATGAAACGACCAAGCTGGAAGTGGCGTTGCGCGAATCCTTACTCACCCCGGCGTCATCGGCCCCAGCGCGGCATACGGCCCGGACGGTGCGCGTCCGCGCGAGCATCAGTCGCCCAACACGTAGAACACCGGCACCCCGGCCTTGAATTCATCGCGGAAGCGATCCGTGTTGCGGGCGATCAGGCGACGCGTGTCGTCGAATCGTTCGACGCGGGCGCGGGGCCGGGGCAGCCGCACGGTGCGCAGGCCGTCGCGGCCGCTTTGCACCATTAGGAAATCATCGGTCGCCTGGATCACGTCGGGGTGATCCCACCGCGTGGAAAAATCGTCGAGAAAAAAGTGGCAGCCGGCCTCGCGCAGAAGACGGCGCCACATCGGCGGCGTGAGGCCGGGCGCGCCGAGATAGACCGACATCCAGCCGGGCATGCGCACCAGAGCGCAGGCGCCCCGGCCATTGGCCGCGTAGCGAGCGAGCACTTCAGCCTGGGGATCATCGACGCTCATCCACGGCGCCAGCGGCCCCAGGCGAGCGTCCTTAAACCAATGGCGATTGAAGCGGTCGGCGGAGTTGCTGAAGTGCTGCCCGGCGAACTCCCCGAGCACACCCCTCGGTTCGACGGCGCATTCGATATCGATGGGCTCACGGTGCAGCGCGAGTCTCATGCCGGTGATGGCGCTTCCGTGTTCGTCGAGGCCGCGGTCGCCGAACACATTGGGCAGGTAGCCGAAAACGATCATCCGGCCGTCTTTCATCCAACGCGCGCGTAGTTCCTCCTGCTGGGCCGGTGTGATGGCGTAGGGATTGACCAGGATCAGGCAGCGGACACTATCCGGGATGCGGCCGAGGTCGGACTGAAGGTAAAAGCCCAGCGTCGTGTCGAGCCGACCGAGGGCCGATCGTAATTCATGGATCCACCGCGCGTTGACGGCGCGGCCGTCGGCGGGTTGCAAGGCGAAGGCATCTTCGTCGATCACCACGGCGACCTGAGGGCGGTAGGGCGGCTTGCACCCCTCGCGCGCGGCCAGCCAGGCCAGGTAGGGCCGGTATTGGTCCCAGATTTCAGGCTGGTTGAAGCGACCTTCGCTGAAAAGGTTCTGCCAGGTGAGAATGTAATCGTGGGCGATGGCGCAGCCGAGATTGCGCTTGAGGACGGCCAGCGTCTGCGGCAAGTCCGTGGTGTGTTGCGCATAACCCGGAGCCATCGCAGCCGGTCCGGGTTTTTCGGCCAGGTGGGTGAAGGTGTCCTCTTCCATCATGGCCGGTCTGGCGTGCAGTTGGCCGGAGTCGTTGGGCCCGTGGACCATGACGGGCAAGCCGATGGCGCGGCTGTCGGGATCGTAGGAATAAGGGCTGCCGAAAAAGCCCAGGTTTGGCGAGACGAGAAACTCGTCCAAACCCAGGTGACCCGAGTTCTGCGGCCAGCGGATGAGATTGGCGATCTCGAACGTATAGCCGTAAAACGCGCCGGTCAGGCCGCGGCCGTCGCCCGCCCGCCGGACCGCCGCGCCGAAGCGATCGAGCAGGCCCGGTACGAGCCGGCCGTAAAAGCGCGCGAAATCGATGGCCGGGCGCTGGGCGATCGGATCGCGGAACGATCCGAGCGGGGCGGCGTCACGCGCCTCGGGTCCGGGTACGGCGGCGTCCTGAAATCGGCCGATCGGGCGCCCCCATGCCGCGCCGAGGCGATCGACCGAACCATAACGTTGACGCAGCCAGGTCTCGAAGGCGCCGCGGACGGGCGTCTCGAAGCCGGCGGCCCGGTCCGGCCCCCAGACGATCCATTCGCCGGTCTGGTAGTAGGTGGGGATCAGGCCGATCAGGCGTCCGGCGTAAGGCGAGCGACGGATAAGGCGGATCAATTCCTCAAGGTTGGCGGCGGCACAGTCGCGCCAGGCGGCCGACGCCGGCGAGGCGAATCGGGTCGTGGCGCCGTCGGCGTATCTCACCTTTTCTCCCGGACGGCTTTCGAGCCAGCCCGGATACGGCCCCACCCAGACCCGCGGTAAAAAATAGACGCCGGGGTGGGGATCCAGGAAACGCCCGATCGTCGCGAGGATGGCGTCGTTGGAGGCGGTGCAGGGTAGATGCAAGTTGAACGAGACGATACGCACGCCGGCGCCGACCGCCTTTTTCATTTCGTCCAGGATGACGTCGTCTTTGCCGAATTGATTGTTGCCGAAATAGACATACCAGGGGATCGACCGGCCGTCGACTTGCAGGAAGGGCGCGCCCATCGTGCCGGTGACGATACGCGCGTCGGGCAGCGGGGACAGGCCAGCCGGCGCCAGGCACTCGACCACGGGAGCTGAAAAACGCGCCTCGCCAGCCACGCCGATCATCCGGCATTGCACGGCGAGCACCTCGGCGCCGGGTTGGATCACGGTCTCGAGCGCCAGCGGCGCGTCATCGTTTACGCCCAACACAACGCGCGAAGCGACTTCGCTCAGCGGCCGTCCCCGGCCATCGAGTTGGCTGAACGCCAGGCAGCAGCCCGAAAGGCCAAGGTTGAGGCGATAGGGATTGGGACGGGAATCGCCATGGGAATCGCGCAAGCCACGCGTGGTGACGAGGGCCGAAAAACGATAAATCTCGCCGGGACGTGGGTGGACCGCCACCTGGCGGTCGGCCAATATGCGGCCGACAACAGGCAAACGGGCGGTCAGCGCAATTAAGCCGCCGCCGCCTGGCAGACGTCCCGCGCCGTCGATCGTGCCCAGCGTCATCGTGCTGGTGGCGTCGAGTCTCTGGATCGTCCACACGCCGGCTCCGGCCGCGTCCAGGAGGTTGACGCGGGGCGAATCCGGCCGGCCGCCCGTAGCCTCGCCGTGGCCTGATCGAGCCGTCAGCAGCATCATCGCGGCAAGGATAAGGCCCATGGGCCGACCTGAGAGAAACATCGCCGTAAGGATTCTAAAAATCATGCAGACATTACCAGTTGGCATATGTGACGGGGTGTTGAGCGATAAACACGGCCCTTAATCTACCATGTCCGGGGCTATTGCGCACCCACGTAGTTGCGACAGGAGCCGGATCGCGATTTTGCCCATTCACCTGCTGTTTGCCAAAAACAGGATCCGACGGCCGTTCGCCATTAATTGACGCTTCAACAAGAGATCCGCCATCACGGGCCGGTTGAGTCTTGAGGGTGTTGATCGAAAGACCGGGGCGGCGGGCGATTTGCTGTCGGAGTTGCGGCGTTCCCCCGTGGCCGGCGACTACGGTCATGGCTGCCGGACGGGCCGGGAGGATAAGGGATTGCGCTTCGACGGCATCAGCATCGCGCCGGCGCTTGATGGGCAACCGTTGAACCGCGAAATGCTCTTCTGTCACTTTCCGCATAACCAGTGGATCCAGAATGGCGAGGAGGCGAAAGGCCCCGCCACCCGGGTGCGGCGCGGCGATTGGAAAACGATCCGGTTCTACCGTGACGCCGACGAGGGGGGAAATTACCATGAGTTGTATAACCTGGGCGATGACATCGGCGAAACCCGGAACCTGGCCGGCGAAAATTCGGAAATGGTGCGTGAACTCGACGCCCTGATCGACGGCCACCTAAAGAACACCGGAGGGTTGCTGCCCAGGCGCAACCCGGCTTACGACCCCAACGTCAAAGCGCCCACGCCCGCCGGACGGAAAACCAAGGGGACGAAGGCCAAGTCTTGAGCATGACTCACCGCGAGCGGCGAAACCCGCCGCACGACTTGGTCGTCTTTGAAATCCCAGCGAAATACCCACGATGACATGACGGCGTATCGCAGCCGCCATTTTGTTTGCCGTCACAGCGGCGATAGCCATCGGCAAGCGGTGTTGGGCGCGCTGGGGCGCAATGACCACGGCCTATCGATCCATGGTGGTGGCGCGCGGTTCCATCCGGATATCGCGATGAGCGGCCCGCCCTTTAATGTCCTGTATCGCCCGCAGCGGGTTATGTATAATCCCGCGCATCGTTAAATAATGGGAGGCGATATCCATGACATTTCACGAAAGCGCCGATAATTTCGCGCCCGGAGCGGCATCTCTCCCGGACACACCCGTGCTCTCGCGGCGCAAGTTGCTGGCCCATGCCGCCGCGGCGGCTACGCTGGCCATCGTCCCGCGTCATGTATTGGGTGGGCCGGGCTACGTCGAACCGAGTGAAAAAACCACCTTGGCGGTCATCGGCACCGGTGGCCAGGGTATCCAGGATATACAGTCTCTCATGCAATATCCCGAGATCCAGGTCGTTGCCGTCTGTGATGTCAATCGGGAGGGAGGCGGGTATCTCTCGGCGAACTGGGCCCTGGGCCGCGAGGTGCGCTCCTGCGGCCGCGAGCCGGCCCGTCGCCTGGTGGATGAATACTATGCCAATCAGCAGACATCAGGAAAATACCGAGGTTGCCGCGCCTACGCGGATTACCGCGAACTTCTGGACAAGGAGGACGCCGACGCGGTGCTCATCGCCACGCCCGACCACACCCACGCCGTAATCACGATGGACGCCCTTAAGCGCGGCAAACACGTTTTTTGTGAGAAGCCTTTGACCTATACCGTCGCCGAAGCCCGACAAGTAACGGAGACCGCACGAAACGCGGGCGTCGCCACCCAACTCGGAAACCAGGGTCAGGCCGCCGAGGAGGCCCGCATCGCCATCGAGATGATTGCCGATGGCGCGATCGGCCATGTCCGCGAGGTTCATGTCTGGTATCTCGCCCGCTTCTGGAATTTCGTCGCCTATGAGACCCGCCCCCCCGAGCAACCCATCCCCGACGGCCTGGACTGGGATCTTTGGCTTGGCCCGGCGCCCTTCCGCCCTTACAACAAGGCCTATTGCCCCTGGGTCTGGCGCAACTGGTGGGATTTCGGCACCGGCCTGCTCGGCGACCTCGGTTGTCATAAATTATCCACCGTATTTAAGGCCCTTAACCTCGGCCATCCCGTCAGCGTCGAGGCCAGCTCGACCAAGATCAATCCGGAGACCTATCCACTGGGTGTCATGGCCCGTTTCGAATTTCCAGCCCGCGGCGACATGCCGCCGCTCACCCTCTGCTGGTACGACGGCGGACTCAAGCCCCCGCGTCCGGCCGACCTGGAACCCAACCGCGACATGGGAGACACGATCTACATTGGCGACAAGGGAACGATGATGGGCTATCGGCTCATCCCCGAGTCGAAGATGAAAAATTATGGTCGGCCGCCCAAAGTTCTGCCCCGGTCGCCCGGACACTACAAGGAATTTGTCGACGCCTGCCGCGGCGGCGCCCCTGCCGGCTCGAATTTCGCGGATCACTCCGGCTTGCTTTCCGAGGTGTGCATGCTGGGCAACGTGGCCGTGCGCTCGCAAAAGAAACTGCTCTGGGACGGCCCTGGGATGCGCGTCACCAACGACGAGGCCGCGAATAAATTACTGCGTCGCGAGTATCGCGACGGCTGGTCGCTGTGACGACCGCGATCGATGAAGACATGGCGAGTAGCCTGAATTACGATTGCGCCCTGCCAGCTCAAGCACAATTCGTGATACCAGGCCGCTTTTGCCGCCGGCGTGTTTTCCGAAAGCGGTCCGGAAGGCGGGAGGATAACGAACCACGACTCGAAGCGCCTGGGACTCAGCTCGCATAGCACGACCGTCAGACCAATCGCAACGCGGGCGGTCCCCGCTGCCGCGATGGCGGCCGACATCGATCGCGCACCTGGGCGCAACGATTTTGGCGTCGATAAAAATACCCGTTTTATCTCCCAGCGTTTTTCGATCCGCAGCTATGGGAGCACCGCCTCGAATCGGTTGGCCATTCTCTGGTTTTTATACAAAGGACTGAAACATATAACGTCCTGATTGCACCTTGTATGCGGCAGATCCCTGTTCAAATTCCATGAGCTCCACACCGGGGGACTCGCCAGCCGGCGCGCCGTTTTCGGTAACCTTATCAGGCTCGGCCGCCGGCAGACGGACAAGAGCCGTGGTGTTGGGCGGCACGGACACCTCGATCGAGAGCTTGCCGTTTTCCCGACGCCATTGACTGGCGATCAGTCCGCGAACCGAGCGGTAAACGGCGCTTGCTCCTGCAACCGGGCCGTCAAACCGGGGGGCGATGAGGATGCGCCTGTAAGCGGGATAGGCGGGGTCGGGACGGATGCCGCTCGCGGTTTGGTATATCCATTCGGCCACCGAGCAAAAACCCATATGGTTCAAACCGTTCATGGGATCCGGATTGTAGCCCATGCCCGGGATATAGGAATCGAATCGCTCCCATATCACCGTCGCCCCTTGCTCAATCATATAACCGAACGACGGGAATGCGGGTTTCAGCGCCAGATCATAGGCCAACGGGTGCCGGCCATTGTCTGAAAGCACGTTCAACAGCGTCGTGGTGGATATGGTTCCAGTGGTTAGATTGCCCTCATAATCATCGATCGCCCGCAGGAGATTCTCAAACAGAAGCGAAGCCTGGCCGGGATCGGCGATGCCCCAGCCCAGGGCCAGCGCATAGGCAGTCTGGGCCCCCTGCACGAGTTGCGGACTTTCCAGGCGAAGGATCGTGGGGTCGCGTCGCACCCGGGCCGCGAAGGCCTCCATGGCGGCGCTTTCCCGCCCATCGCCCAAGACGCCGGCGATTTGCCCCAGCAACCGCGCCGCGCGGATGAGGCTGAGTTTCTGCAGCATGTCTGCGGTAAGCTGGGCGGGTCCCTTCTCCTGCCAATCCTTGGCTCCCGGACGGATGGTCATGCTCGAAGACAGCCAGTCGCCGAAATGACCAGGCCAGAGCGGCAAACCGGACTCATAATTCGTTTTGAGCCGGCGGACATATCTTTGAATCGCCGGATAGATCTCCCGAAGCAATCGCCGGTCGGCGTGGTTCAGCCAGGTGCTCCAGGCCATGGTCAGCGCCGCGTCCGACCAGACGGCCGATCGCCCGCCGGCTTCCATCGCCGGCGACTGCGGCGGAAAGTAACCGTCCCTCGATTGGTCATCCATCAGGTCGAGGCATCGTTTGCGGTAATAGGCGGCCATGTCGAAGAAATAGGCCAGGCTTTGCGTATGGGTGGTGCCGCAATCGCCCATCCAACCCCAACGCTCGTCGCGGTCGGCGACATCGACCAACGCCCCTTTCATGCAGGATAGGTAAGTCATGAGAATGGCGGTCCAAAGCTTGTTCAGCCGCGCGTCCGAAGTCTCAAGATCCGCCGTCACAGGGCAGTCGTTCGCGATCATGACGGCGGCGATATCGATCAGGTTCCCGGCCGTCCCCAGGCCGCTGATCTCCACGAACCGAAAGCCGTGGAACGTGAAGGACGCTTCGAACGTTTGCGGTCCCCGGCCTTTGAGCGTGTATGCGTCCGCGTTGCCCCGCGCACCCCACAGGCTGCCCGTGTACAGCGTTCCATCGGGGTTGAGCGCCATCGCGTGATGCAGTTTCACGGTCATACCGGCCGGACCGTCGAGCGTCACCCGGCACATTCCCCCCACACCCTGGCCGAAATCGCAGACCAGCGTTCCGCGCGCCGTCTGCCGGATGGTGACGGGTTTGAATTCCCGCACGCGCGCGATCGGGTGGGCCGTCTGCGGCCATCGGTACGGGCTCCAAGGGGGCGGAGCGACGACAGCGGGCGTCCACCCCTCGGCCCGAAAACCCGGCCCGCTCCAGCCGTCCGCCTCCTTGCGGGCGTCGTAGGCGATCCCGTCGTACATGCTGGTCCGCCGATAAGGACCATCGAACGAACAGGTCCACATTTCGTCCGTGCCCACGGTGTCGCGGGCGTCATCCTCGTATTCGATGTTGATCTGCAACAGGAAGCGAGGGATGGCGTCGCCGAATCGTCCCTGCGCGAAATCCCGGAATTGATCCCAGCCGTCCAACCGATAGCGGGAGCGGTACCAACCGTCGGCCAGCACGGCGCCGGCGGCGTTGCGACCCGTTCGCAAAAGGCCGGTGACATCATACGCCTGAACAGCGACCCGCCTGTCGTATTGCTCGTAACCGGGCGCCAGGTGCGGATCGCCGACGCGTGACCCGTTGATCCGCAGCTCGTAATTACCCAGGGCGGTGGCGTAGGCCATGGCCCGTCGCACCGGTTTGCGGCATTCAAACTCGCCGCGCAGCAAGGGTGCCGGCCGCAACCGGCGGCGGCTCCCTCCGTCATAGCCGGTCTTCCCGGCGGTCAACAGGGAAATCCCGTAGCCCGCGGTCAAATCCTCGGTCGTATCGAAGGCGATCGCCCGGCATCCCTTGGCCAAATTTTTCTTCCCGGCAAGCACTTCCATTCCCGCCAGTTTCAGGAGGTAACTCTTGCCGGCGAAGGGGAACTCGCCATGCTTCAGAGCCGTCAGGCGGATGTGCCGGCCGCTCGTTTCCGCAAACCGCACCGTATATGACTCTTTGCCGGGATTGGAGACGTCTTCCGTCGAGCGATCGACAATCACGCGGCTCCCATGCATGTCCTCACGGTCGGACGCCTCGATTAAAAACCGCAACGGGAATCCGTCGCCCGGCGGGATTTCGCCGCCGGGCGGATGCACCCCGCGTCTTCCGCACGCGGGGTGAAGCATGATCCCATCGAACCGCATCGATTCCCCCAGGTCGATCTGAACCCATTTCGGCTCGTTCGGATCATCCGTCGCTTTCGACATGTAGCCGATGTGAATCGGACTGTCCGGAATGAACTCGGGAGCGGTGATCCACTGTGCCTTCCAGTCCGTATCGCGCAGCAGGCCGATTGAAAACCGCGCCGGCTCGCTCCAGGCGCTTACCGTTTCCGGGCCGCGCGCGCGCGCGTCCAGCGCCGTCGACCACACCCGAACCTTCCAGTAGCAAGCCTCGCCGGAGGCAAGCGGCTTCCCGTCGTATTCGATATGAAGGGTTTCGTCGGAATTCACGCGCCCGCTGTCCCAGCGATCACCCCCATCGCCGGCCAACGCGCCCGCACTCGACGCGACCAGGATGCGGAACGCGGTCTGGCGCACGCCCCGGCGTGAATCGTCGATCTCCCACGAAAATCGCGGCCGATCCGTGTCGATCCCCAAAGGGTTGACGAGATACTCGCAACGCAAATGCGAGATTTGAGTCTGCATGGTCATCCGATAACCTTTCAGAGGCGATGTCCGACGCAGGGGGCAGGCGTTCATCAGGATCGGCATCCCCGCGATGAGTCCGGTTGACTTGATGAATACACGTCGTGACAGCATGGATAAATCGCTTTCCCGGCGCTGGAAACAAGCGGCATGTTATGCCAGGTCACGGTCCGTCGCAAGGTTGATTCCGTGATGAAAGCCCCGCGCAAGTCACCGCATTGACCGCCGCGCCGGCCGCCGCATCGGGGAGTCGGCCCCGCGCTGCTCAACCGTCGCCATCAGCGGGAAATCCACCCCCAAACGCCATATCGTGTATGAGGTGGAGTTATTTGCGCAGCCATAGCATTTTATTCGCACTCACTACAATTGTGAGCGGTTGACCATCGCTTCGCATTCGGGCCAGTCCCAAGGGATGTCGGGGTAATCCTGCCACATTTTGACTTCCTGGGTCAAAAGACCATAAAGCTCGGGACGGCGCTGGTGCATTGTGCGCAGATGCTTGCGGTGGTGGCGGAGGCGGGCCAGGTCGATCGTGGCATGGACGCAGGCGTCTCCGGGCTCCTTGATGCGCGGGTAAAGGCGCATCTCTTCGCCTCCTTGTGCGTGTGGTCCTTCGGCGATGAGGATCGGCGATGGTGCGCCGTTGGGCGCCGCGAATCCCGTGTTTCGCCCATTGGTGATGTTCGCGCCGACGACGCAACCGTACGCCTTCGCGGCGAAGATGCAGTGAGAATCCTCGATGAATCCGTTGCGGCCGTTGATCCAGAGAATTATCTCGGCGCCGGAGAACGATGTGCATCCCCATGCCTCGGGGAAATAGCCGTCGTAGCACTCCAGGATGCCGATGGGGCCGAAGTCGAGGTGGAACACCTTGAACTGGTTACCGAGCCAACCACGCGCCTCGGAATCGTTGCCTTCGCGCGGCGGCCACCAGTGGGGCGCCGGTCCTGAGGCGGGGTGGGTTTTGTAATAGCGACCCAGCAGGTTACCCGCGCGATCGACCATCAGGGCCGTGGTCGACCAACGCTCATTGTGGGTCTCGACCATACCGGCA
Organism: bacterium; assembly: GCA_023480605.1. Lineage (GTDB taxonomy): Bacteria > Sumerlaeota > Sumerlaeia > MVZB01 > MVZB01 > JAMCWS01. Next base: position 16,447 of record JAMCWS010000349.1, on the reverse strand, counting down.
ATGGCGTACATATTGTGGCGGCGGGCCAGGGCGAAAAAACGCTGGACACGCTCGTGCCCAACCGTGATACGTTGGCCGAGGACGTACTCCGGAAAGACGATCAGATCCGAGCCGTTGTCGGCCGCTTGCTGGAAGAAGGCCGGCATACGGTCGATGACCGAATCGGCGTTCTTTTCCGTTTTCTTCTCGTCATAGGTCAGTTGGACGAGGGTGATTTTCGCCTGATCCTTCATGAATGCATTCCTTTCGCGTTCACATGTTTGTGTCCGTCCGACGATTGGATCCTGGATGTCCTGGGTTTCTTGGCCTCCGTTGCCGATGGCCGCCAGGGCGGTTTTCTCAATGGGCGCGACTTGGCCCGGACCGCCAAGCGCGTGGCGTGGGACGATGGTCAGCGTGGCCGCCGCAGCGGCTTGGGCCAGGAATTGACGCCGAGAACGCGTGGTTGTGTCCGGACTCGATGGGGGTCGCTCGTGCGCGAGATAAACTGTGGGTTCGCGAGATGCCATAAACACCGCCTCCCTCTCACCTATTGATGAACGGGATTGTATAAAACCCATTGCGGGGGATATAGGATAATATTTGGAGTCACACTCGGTCATCATCGACCGATATTTGCCATTTTCAAATCAGAATGGTTCATTCTTGTCTGACTCATGGGATGTTTGGGGGCACCTCCAATCCGCATCGCCGGATTTTGAACCCCGCTATGGATCGAAAATGGGGCAAAGCATGCCGAGCGGCCAAGAAGCGAATTCCGACCCCCACCCTCGGTCGGGCCCGGCGTGTAAAACCGTTTGGCGATCGTTGGTCTTGGTCAAGAGAATTGAACGGGAGGCGGGGCGGATTGAAGCCTTCGGTGGCCAGGATTTCGGTCGGGGTCCGTGTATCTTTGGCAGCGCAGGGGTACGGCGGTCCTCCCGACAGATGGAACCGGGCAAAGACGGCCGCGGGTTGGCCAGTCCGCGCTGCCCCATGTGAGGGGGTTTCACAATACGCCATTTTGTCTGCGCTAATCGCTTTACAACTTCATGGCCCATACGGTGCGACCGACTTTCATATTTGTCTTTTCGGATCGTTCTCTCTACCATACGAAAAATTCGCCGTAATCTTCCGAAAGGACTGACATGATGAAGACGAAGGTGCAGTTAGGCGTGATCGGTTGCGGAAATATCGCCAAGAATGTTATCTTGCCGGAGGCTGCGGCAATCGATGAGTTTCATTTGCGTGGCTTCGTGGACGTGGATGCGGAACGAGGCGCCGCGGTGTGCCAGCAGTTCGATGGCGATTATCACACAACCGACCTCAACCGTTTGCTTGAGGACGATCAGATCGATGCGGCGCTGATTAATACGCTTCCCGACACCCATGCCCGCCTGGGTAAAACCGTCCTGGAACACGGCAAACATGTCTTTATACAAAAACCGGCGGCCATGTCCATCGAAGAGTGCCGTGAGCTGGTTGAGGCCGAGCGCCTTGCCAAGGGTCGGGCGATGGTGGCGTATTGCTATCGTCTTTCGCCGTTGGTCAAGCGCATTCGCGAAGCCATCCCCCAGCCGCAGATGCTCTATGGCCGGATGATGGTGGCGGACATTGCCCGCACTCACGAGAAATACCTGAAAATACCCGCGCTGCGGGGCGGCGGACCGATGCTCGAACTGGCCTGCCACAATGTCGATCTCGTTTTTTACCTGATGCAAGCCAAACCGGTGCGGGTTTTCGCGCAAGGGGGCAATCTCTGGCACCCCGGCGTGGACGTGATCGATAACTTCATCATGAATATCGAATTCGAAAACGGCGCGCTGGCCACTCTCATCAGTGGCGATTGCGGCGCCAATGATTTCAGCCTCAAATGGCATACGGAGGTTTTCGGCGCCGGCGTTACGGCGATCAATCGCGGCTTCACGAACCTGACCCTCAAAGGCAAAGTACAAGACAGCATCGACTATGACTATCAGGTGGGTATCGGCCTTAGTCGCGACATGGAAGTCTTTCGTGACGTCGTATTGGGGCGGTGCGAAAATCCCACCCCGGCCTCGCAGGGCGTAGTTGCCAGTCTTCTCATGCTCAAGGCCTACGAATCGCTCAAGACGGGCCTACCCGAGGCGATCGACGTGTCGGCTTATCTTTGACAGGCGGCGGTGAACTACTGATGCCCAAAGTAACCGACGTCCGGGTAACGGCAGCGGTCCTTTATTTTCTACCGGTTCAGACGCGCGTGCCCCTCAAGTTCGGCCCCGAGACGCTGACCTTCGTCACCTGTGCGCGGGTGCGGCTGAGCGTCACCGACGCCCGCGGCCGCGCGGCGGAAGGCTGGGGCGAAACGCCGCTCAGCGTGCAATGGGTTTGGCCCAGTGCGTTATCCTACGAGGAGCGGCACGAGGCGCTCAAAGTCTTTTGCAAGACGCTGACCGAGGCTTGGGCGGCGTTTCCGGTGGCCGGCCATCCGCTGGAGATCGGGCACGCGTTCCAAGAAGGGCCGCTCAAGGCGCTGCATGTGGCATTCAACCGTGGCCGGGCCGGGCGCGAATTGATGCCATGGCTCCCGGCGTTGGTTTGCTGTTCGGCCTTCGACATCGCGCTGCACGACGCCTATGGGATTCATCACAACCGGCCGATTTATGGCACATACAACGCAGAATACATGAACGCGGATCTGGCTCATTACCTTACCCCCGCCGAGGATTCGCCGGTCTCTTTCGCGGGCAAATATCCGGCCGACTACCTGGAATTGCCCCGCCGCGAATCGCTACCGGCGTGGCATCTGGTCGGTGGCAGGGATCCCATTAATTCCAGCGAACTGAACGGATCGGAACCCGACGATGGTTACCCCGTTTTGCTGGCCGACTGGATTGCGCGTGACGGCCTGACCTGCCTCAAGGTCAAGTTGCGCGGCAATGACGCGGCGTGGGACATCGCCCGGTTGGTGCGGGTGGGCGAGATTGCCATTGAGCAGGGCGTCATCTGGCTGACCAGCGACTTCAACTGCACCGTCACCGATCCCGAATACCTCAACGCAATTCTGGATCACCTGATGCGCAATCATCCGCGCATCTACCAGATGATCCTCTACGTCGAGCAGCCGTTCCCCTACGATCTGGAGGCCAATCAGATCGACGTGCACAGCGTCTCGGCGCGCAAACCGCTCTTCATGGACGAAAGCGCCCACGACTGGCGCCTCATTCGCCTGGGACGAATCCTGGGCTGGTCGGGGGTGGCACTCAAAACCTGCAAGACCCAAACGGGCGCGCTCCTGAGCCTTTGCTGGGCGAAGGCCCACGGCATGACGCTCATGGTCCAGGATTTGACCAATCCGATGCTGGCGCAAATCCCCCACGTATTGCTGGCCGCTCACGCCGGAACAATCATGGGCGTGGAGACCAACGGGATGCAGTTTTACCCCACCGCCTCGCTGCCCGAGCAGGCAGTGCATCCCGGCATCTACCAGCGGCGGCGCGGTGCGGTGGATCTTTCGACGATCCAGGGAGCGGGATTCGGCTATCGGCTGGATGAGATCCGGCGGGATCTGCCGGATTGCGCCGCGCGAGCCGGAAAATCAACGAAAGGCATGGAAACACCATGATCGGCAGCGATACAAAACAATGCGCCCTCTCCTGTCGGCTGGAGATGCTACCGGGCGCGCGGATCATCGACCGCCTTAATAGCGCCAAGCGATTTGGATTCGATGCCGTCGCCCTGCCGGGGCGGTTTTTAAATGACTACCTGGAGGAATTGCGCGCCTGCCTGAGCGACCTTCCCTTGCCGCTGGCGACCCTCTCGCTTGGCTTCACGGGCACACTCGTCAGCCCTCGGCCCGCGGTGCGGGCCCAATGCCGCGCGAGCCTATTGCGAGTGTTCGACCTGTGTGCCGAGTTGGGGGTTTGGGGATTTAACATGCCCCCGGTCCTCATCCAGGATAATCCCGAACGCATCACCCAGGGCGGCGCCGATGACTCGGCAGTAGAGACGCGGAACGCGTTGCTGCTGGAGCAACTGCCGCAATTGGGAGACGAAGCCGGACAACGCGGCGTTTACCTGCTGCTCGAGCCGGTGAACCGTTACGAGTCCGATTATCTCAATACCGTCGCCGACGGGACACGGATTTGCGAGGCGCTCGATCACCCCTCCATCGGTTTGACGGCGGATTTTTTTCACATGCAGATGGAGGAATTGGATATCGCCCAGGCGCTCGAAAAGGGCGCGAAGTGGATCGCGCACATCCACGTGGCCGAGAACACGCGCGTCGAACCGGGTCCCGGCGCGATGAATTTCACGCCCGGATTTCATGCCCTCAAGGCGATGGGATACGGCGGTATCATCGAGGTGGAATGCCGGACGCTGTCGGGGCCTGCCGAGGTGGTATTGCCGCGGTCGGCGAAATATTTGCGCGCAATCTGGGCCCGTGCATAGATATGCGAAACTTGATTATTAAAGAAAGGATTACAGCATGAAAGCCCCCGATGTGCTACTTTTCCCAAAGTTCCAGTATCCGCACCTCAGGGAACAGGAACAATTGGCCGATCACTTGATCGACTGCGGCTTTGACGGTGTCGATGTTATGATCCGTACGGGATCATGGTGCAAGGAAGAGGATTATTTTCATACTCTTCCGGCGTTTGTCAATTATATGCGCGGTCGCAATCTCAAGGCTTACACCGTGACGACCGATTGGAGCCATGATCACTTGGCGAAGATCGAGGATGACTTTCGCCTGTTCGCCGACAACGGCATCACGATGTTTCGCTTCTGGATGCAGAACTACCGGGGATACAACACGTATCGCGAAGACCTGGCCCGCTGCCGCCAATCAGTGGAAACGGTCGAGAAACTGGGCTTGAAATATGGCGTTAAGGCCTTGCTGCAGACCCATGGCGGGGGGTTTTGCTGGTCGCCCGAAGCGATTTATTTCCTCATTCACGACCGTGATCCCAAAGGGATTGGCGTTCACTATGATCCAGGCAACATGGTGCACCAGGAGGGGTGGACCGATCCGGTCAAATCACTCGATATACTACAGGAACACCTCGCTTACGTGGTGACCAAAAACTGCGGCTGGTTCCTGGGTCCCAATCTCAAGCAAGCCCGCAAGTTGACCTGGAAAATGGAATGGACGCGCCTGGCGGAAGGCCTGATCGACTGGCCCGCCATCCTGGGCCAACTCGTAAAGATCGATTATCAGGGCCCCATCTGCACACACCATTTCTACGAAGGAACGCTTGAAGCCCTGACCGAAGGAACCAAAGACGACTTGAATTACCTTCGGGGACTCCTCGGCAAAATACGGGGCTAGTAGGCCATCAATTCAATTGGGAAGAGACACAAGATCCTTGTACACCAAGTTTCAATCCGTGTCGTGAGGCGCCGGCCATTCATTGCGCAACGTTAGGACCGACCGCCCGTCGCGTGGGAAGCCGCTGGCCTGCTCGACCGTCACTCGCTGGCCGCCCAATCCTGGCGGCGGATTGAACGGGTCGTCACGAAGACCGATTTCGGCAAATGCACAACGCGGCGAAGCCGCAACCGACATGCTGGAAAACCCGTGTGGAGTTCAAGCTTCAGCTTGATGTTTGTCTCGCAAAGGCGCGAAGGCGCATAGACGCAAGATTAATCACATCGATTCGTGTCTCGTAAGGTTTGTGTCGATCGTCATGGTTCTCGGAAAGCATGAAAACATGAATTATGTACCCAGAGGCAAAATAGGGCGCGGCGTTCTTTGGTTGAGCTTGTTGATGGATTGCCTGAGGATCATGGCGGCGAGTATTCCAGCGATTCCGGTCCGACAAGGAACCGACAAAATCGAGCTGCGAAACGGCCCGCTCAATCTGCCCGTCTCGCTGGCCTGCCCTGCCTTTGTCTTTAGCCAATTTCAAATGCCTGGCGGGCAGCATCCCGTGAAAGTCAGCGGCAGTCTGGAAGCCGGTCAGCAATTGTTGGCCGAATACGCTCCCGTCAACGTCGGCGGCGCCACCTTGCAGGTTCGCTTGCATCTGACGTGGAGCCCCCGGGAGATGCTGCTGCGCAAGTGGGCCGATTACCGGTTAAGGTCAGTTCCCGCCGGCTGCATTCTGCATGAAATCCGCCTGGAGTCGTTGGCGCCGGTTGCCGCCCAACCGATCGGGTTCATTCCCCAGGCACCCCAGAGCCACCCCGGTTTCTTTAAGGGATTTTACGCCGGCGTGGAATACCCGGTCGCCACCACCCGCCTGGAAGGGGATAGACTGGTGCTGGCTCATCGCCCCGGCCTGGCCATGTCCGGCGACAGCGGCTGGCTGACCAGTCGTAAGGTTATTTTTGGCCTGGCGCCGGTGGGGAACGAGCGCAAGAGCTTCGCCGCCTACATTGCCCGGCACCGGCCCGAACCGCGGGCTATGCATTTCAATTACAATACCTGGTGGACATCCCCGATCCATTACTCCGAGAAGGATATCCTGGGGTTGATGAAGGTCTTCGAAGAGAATCTGTATAGGCCATATGGGGTCTCCTTTCAGACGTTCACCATCGACCTGGGTTGGTCCAATCCCAAGACGCTTTGGGACATCAATAGGCAACTCTTCCCGCGCGGGTTCGTTGGGATCAGGGCTGGGGCCGAGGCGATGCAGTCGCGCCTGGGACTGTGGATCTCGCCGACCTCGTGCTACCCGCCGGCGCTGGATAACGAGTGGGCCGAGAGCCAGGGCTACGAGACAGGAGTGTTCCCTGGAATGGGCGGCTCGACGATACGCCTGGCCTGCCTGGGCGGCGCAAAATACGCCGATGCCTTCAAAGACCGCATCACCCAGATGGCGATCCAGTATGGCATCCGCCACTTTAAGTTCGATGGTTATCGGCTGACCTGTCCGGAAACCGGCCACGGCCATCAACCCGGCGAGGACTCGGCCGAAGCCTGCGCCGAGGGTGGCATCGCCGCCATCGCCGCCCTGCGCGCCGCAGCCCCCGACACTTGGATCGAGACTACTTGTTTCGGCGGCAATCCCAGTCCCTGGTGGCTCTTCCATGTCAACTCGGTCATCGGCTCCTACGGCGACGACTCTCCACCCAGCCGTGTGCCTGCGCCGGTTTGGCGCGAGTGCGCCACCACGGGCCGTGATTTCTACAACCTTCAGGGCGCGGCCCTCTCGCCTCTGCCCGACACGGCCCAGGAAGTGCTGGGCGTCATCCACCAGACCGATCACCCGCTACTCAATGACGCAGTGACGGTCATCCTGCGCGGCCACGCTTTCATGCCGATGTATGTCAATCCCAAGCACATGAACGCCCGGCGTTGGGGGCAACTGGCCGGGTTGATGAAGTGGGCGCGGGCCAATGAACAAATTCTCGCCGAAACCGAGCCGATTTTGCCCCTCTCCTGGCGCGGCGGCAAGGTGCCCCATTATACCGGCAACGCCGAGATGCCGCGCGAACCCTACGGTTATGGCCACTGGTTGGGTGAACGCGGAGTGGTGATGCTGCGCAATCCTTGGGTTGGCAAGCAGACGGTCCGGCTGGACTTGGCCAAGGACGTAAACGTCAGGGCCGACTTGGCCAACCTTTCGGCAGTCAGCCTTTATCCCGAGCCCCGGCTTTATGGCAACAACCTTAACGCCCAAAGCGTGCTGGAGGTCAGGCTGGCTCCCTATGAGACGCTGGTCCTTTCGCTGGCCGTCGGCCAAAAGCTGGAGGGGCTCAAAACGGCGGGCGAGGCGGTGGGCGGCGTGCTCAAGTTGGAGGGCGTTAAGTCCCAGCTCAGGCGCATCGAGTTCAAGGCCGGCAAACCCGATGGCCCGGATTGGACTTCGCCCATGGGAGGCGCGAGCGAGATCGTCGAGATGAATCTGGGCGGCCTGGTGCGCAGTAACGCTCCCGAGTCGGAATTGCTGGTGCTGGTCGAAGGGCGCACGTCGCCGATCGTGCGCAAGTCCAAACTCGAAATCAACGGCCGCGAAGTGCCGCTGGTAGAAATCGCCTCCGATGCGCAGTGGGTGGCCACGTTGATTAAACCCTTTCCCGAGGCATGGACCTTTTTGACCGGCAAGTTGAACAGGGGCTCGAACAAGGTTCGATTGAACGTAATGTGCGACGGCGGAATGAGTACCACGTGCGTCTCGTGTTGGGTCTGGGCCCGCAAGCCCGGCCGCCCAGGCGCGCCCCGGTATCCGAATGGCCTGCCTTCACCCGAACAAATCTACCTCGACTCGGCGCCGTTGATCGAGAGCCGTAAAATTGCGGAGATTGAGCGTGTCGAGACGCGGGAGAGGCCGGTAGCGCGGATCGACGGGATTTATTTGGATGCGCTCAAGCCGGTTTCGGTCTCTCAGGGTTGGGGCGTCCTGCAGCGCAACCAGAGTGTCTGGGAGAAGCCGATGGCCATCTGCGGACGTCAGTTCCGGCGCGGACTGGGGACTCATTCCCCCGCCCGGATCGTTTACAACATCGAGGGCCAGGGCTATATGCGTTTCCAGTCCTGGGTCGGAGCCGACGCGCACAATCCGGCCGGCACGATTACCTTCACGATCAATATCGACGGCGCCAAGCGCTGGGAATCGGGCCGGATGACAACTCAGGATGCGCCCCGCCGAGTGGATATCGACATTCGAGGCGCCAAGATGCTCGAACTACTCGTCGGCGATGCCGGCGATGGGATAAGCGGCGACCATGCCGACTTTGCCGATGCCATGTTGCTGCGTTCTGTATCAGGGGTCAAATAATTTCAAATCATCTGCCACTGAAGGAGAACATGCGCCGACGAATCCTGATCCGCGTATCTTGCTTGGCCTCGCCCAGCAAATCAAAGGTGGCCGGCCGCTCATCGGCGGTTTCCGTCTATTCCGCCTGATTGGTGTCCGCGGCTTGGTTAAAAGAAGAATCCCTCGCCCGGCTCGTTCGAGGCTTGACTTGGCGGCCCCCGCGGGTCTCTCATGCACTTGACCATCGCTGTGTTCCTTTCAGGTTCTTTCATGGTCGAATAAACCCTTACGAATGGCACAGCGGTGGTCAACCACAAATTACAGACATCAAGTTACACTACGGATTCGCGAACTTGCGCAACTCCCTTTTCCTCGCGTCTTCGCGTCTTTGCGTCAAAATGAATATGGAGGATCAAGAGATCGATGGTTCAAACTCCCCGTGAACTCGTTCAGCGCTGCCTGACCTTCCAGACGCCCGCGCGTGTGCCCCGCCAGATGGGCATGCTCCCCTGGGCGCTCAATCACTATCGCGCCGAGATCGAGGCGGTTCAGCGCCGGTTCCCCAACGACATCGTCGGCGCGCCGTGTCCCTATCGCCCATCGCCGCGCGCCAAGGGCGATCCGTATCGTCTCGGCACGGCCGTCGACGAATGGGGCTGCCGTTTTCATAACGTTCAGGAAGGCGTGCACGGCGAGGTGAAGGAACCGGTCGTCGCCGACTCGGCCGACCTTGCGGCCTGCCGGCCGCCTTATGAAATCCTTCCGGCGGACGTCGACGCCGCGCGCGATACGGTCAACCGCTTTTGCGCCTCTCAGAACCGATTCGTGCTGGCCGCGTGCTGCCCGCGCCCGTGGGAGCGGTTCCAGTTTCTGCGCGGCTCGGCCGGCGCGCTGATGGACATCCTCGCTCCGGAGGAAGGGGCCGGCGCGATGCTGCGCAAAATCCACGAGTTCTACCTGCGCGAACTGGAATTCTGGATCACGACCGACGTCGACGCGATCAATTTCATGGATGACTGGGGCGCGCAGGACCGCTTGCTCATCGACCCGGTCCTCTGGCGCGCGCTCTTCAAGCCCCTCTACCGCGATTACGTCGACCTGATCCACGACGCGGGCAAGTTCGCATTCATGCACAGCGACGGCTTCATCACGCCGATCTACGAAGACCTCGTGGAAGTCGGCGTCGACGCCATGAACTCGCAATTGTTCTGCATGGACATGGCCGACCTGGCGCGCCGAGTCAAGGGCCGCATCACCTTCCGGGGCGAGATCGACCGGCAGCACGTGCTCACCTCGCCCGACCCGGAAGTGGCGCGCGCGGCCGTGCGTCAGGTCGCCCGTCACCTCTACGATCCGCGCGGCGGCATCATCGCCAACTTCGAGTTGGGCGCGGGGGCGGTGATCGCCAATGCCACGGCGATCTTCGAGGAATGGGACCGCATCGGCGGCCGCGTTTGAAATCATGAATACACGAAAAAAGCCCCCGACACCGGCCGGGGGCTTTGCCGCGGGCAGTGAAGCCGCAACTCAATCCATCATGGTGAGCGGATCGCCGTGGATCGTCGGGAGCCGGTGCGGCCGCACGAGGATGCCGCCCTGCTCGTAGGATTCCATCGCGGCCCAGGTGTATTCGAGCGCCGCCAGGGCGTCGCG
>JAMCWS010000349.1:0-6112 GCA_023480605.1 bacterium | reverse complement strand
AAATCCGTGATGCCCGAGTCGAAGACTTCCGCCCCGCCGACCTTGCCCAGGCTCATCGCGGCCGGATTGGCGGCGTTGGCCGGATTGGGCGCCGGCCAGTAAGTCACTTTCTCGATGCAGTTTTCGATGCAGAACGTGCCGGCCGTGCCGCCCAGTTCGAAGCTCCACCAGCCGCCCAGGCCGAAGGAGGCGTCGCCGCGCTGGCTGAGCAGATAGCCGACGCCGCCGTTGGCGAAACGCACGTTGATGCTGTTGATTGAGACCATCACATCGCCGGCTTTACGGCGGTAACTCGGACGGTCGGCGAAGCATTGGATGTGCGTGATGTCGCCGCAGAAATGGCGCATGACGCTGAAGGGATGGGTGAGGAAGGCCTTCATGTGGAAATAAGGCCAATCCTTGATTTTAGCCGATTTGGCGGCGCCGTACGTAAATTCGCCGCCGTTGAAGCCCATTTTGTGCAGGCAGTAGACCAATTCGCCCACCTTGCCCTCGTCCATATACTGGCGGGCGCGCTCGGCCGGCGGCGTGAAGTAGTGGTTCAGGTTGCAGCCCAGATAGACGTCCTTCTCGCGCGCCTTGGCCACCAGTTGGCGGGCCTCGGTGACGTCGTTCGAAATGGGCTTTTCGACCAGGACGTTCTTGCCGGCCTTCAGGGCCTCCATCGCCGGTTCGAAGTGCCAACTGCCGTTTTCGTAGCCGCCCGTGGTCACGTCGATGTAGTCCAGGTCGGGCTCGCCATCGAGCATGTCCTTGAGGCTGTAGTAGGCCTTGGCCTTGTATTTGGCCGCCGCCTCATCCGCGCGTTCCTTGATGACGTCGCAAACGGCAACCAGGTCGGCCAATTCGTCATTCATGTAACAGTTGGCGTGGTTGTTGCCGATGCCGCGCAGTCCGACGATACCGATTTTCAGTGCCATGGAATGGGAACCTCCGGATAGTCAAATGGGGTGTGGCGAAACCGTTGGGAATGGTAAACGTTCGAGATGCAGGGACGTTTACAGTGCAGCGCCTATTTTCCACGCCCCGGCGCTTCTTGCAACCGATCTTTCGTTCGCCAAAGCCGCCGCCGCGTCATTGCAGGCGCGGGTCGACAACGTCGCGCAGCGCGTCGCCCACCAGGTTGAAAGCCAGCACGGCGATGAAGATCGCCACGCAGGGGGGCAGGATCATATAGGGGGCCGTGAACAGGTTGTCGTAGGCCGACCGCAGGATGTTGCCCCAACTCGGGTATGGGGGCTGGACGCCGAACCCCAGCCACGAAAGGCCCGCCTCGACCAGGATGGCCGACGCGATGCCGAAAGTGACGCTGACCATCACCGGGGCCAGCGAGTTGGGCAACAAGTGGCGGAAGATGATCCGTCCATGGCTGGCGCCCAGCGCCTTGGCGGCGTAAGCGTAATCCTGCTCGCGCAGCTTGAGGATCTCGCCGCGGGCGTAACGGGCGATGCCCACCCAGCTTGTCAGGCCGATGACGATCATCACGTTTTCGATCCGCGGCGGGAACCAGGCCAGGATCGCCAGAATCAGGAAAAACGTCGGGAAGCACATGACGATCTCGATGAAGCGCGAGATGGCGATGTCGGACCAGCCGCCCACGTAGCCGGCGATGGCGCCAAAAAACAGGCCGATCACCACGGCGATGCCCATCGAGATGAACCCGACCTTCATCGAGACGCCCGTGCCGTGGATCATGCGCGCCAGGATGTCGCGCCCAACCTCATCGGTGCCCAGCAGGTGCTCGCTCGAGGGGGGATTAAGCGGCAGCGCGGCGATTTCGAGCGGTCCGAAGTGGACCGGCGCCCACAGCGCCCAGTCGCCCCGCGCCGGTTGATAAGCGTCCTTGAAATCGAAGTCGGCTCGCCGAAAGGGCAGATCTTTCCGAACCACCCAGGCCGCCAACGGAATGTTCTGAATCGTTTCGATGACCGCCGGAAAATAAATCCGCCCCTGGTAGCGGCAGACCAGCGGATCCTTGTTGGCCAGCAGCGGCGCGCCGAAAGCGACCACGAACATCACCCCGACGGTGACCAGGCCCGCCACGCCCAGCGGGTAGCGCAGGTAACGGCGCCAGATCCGCCGCCAGAAACTGGCCGGCCGGCCGGCGATCGCTCCGCCGGCCGCTTCGCGCTCGCGCGGTGGCGGGTTGTTCAGCGGTTCAGTCATAGGTGATCCTCGGGTCCACGAGTCCGTAAGCCAGGTCGGCCAGGAAGGTGCCCAGCAGGACCAGGAAGGCGGTGATGAAGTTGAGCGCCATCAACGTCGGGTAATCGCGCATGAGGAGCGACTCGTAGTAGAGCCGCCCCAGACCCGGCCAGTTGAACATCGTCTCCAGGATGACGCTGCCCGACAGGATCGCGGGGAAAGTAAGGCCCAACAGGGTCACGAAGGGAATAAGGCTGTTGCGGAAGGCGTGCTGCAGGACGACCTTGCCTTCGCCCAGGCCCTTGGCGCGCGCCGTGCGGATGTAATCCTGGCGGATGACTTCGATGAGATTCTGGCGCACGAAGCGGGAATAGAAGGCCAGACTTCCGAAGGTATAACAGAAGGTGATCATAAAAAAATGGCGGGCGGAATCGGCCAATTGGCCCCAGGCACTCAGTTGCGCGTAGTTGTCCGAGTGCATGCCGCGGAAGGGCAGCAGGTTATAACGCACGCCGAGATAGAGGATCAGGATCATCCCCATCACGTAGGACGGCACCGAGTAGAGCATGTAAAGGAATGTGCTGACGATGCGGTCGAACGGCCCGCCCTGGCGATAAGCGCTCCAAATGCCGATGGGGAGCGAAAGCGCGAAGGCCAGCACCAGCGAGATGAGTTCGACGGAAATGGTGGGCCAGAGCGCTTCGCGGATCTTGCCGCTGACCTTGCGCCCGTCGTGAAAAGAGTTGCCGAGGTCGCCGCGTGCGAGACGATACATCCATTTGCCGAACTGAACATAGACAGGCTGATCGAGGCCGTAATAGGCGCGCAGTTGCTTATAGATCCGTTCGGAGACGCGCGGATTCTCGGTGGCCCGCGCCTTCATTGCGGCCGGATCGCCCGGAGCCAGTTCAATGACGAAGAAGGTAACGACGCAGATTCCCAGCAGCGTCACCAGCCCCATCAGCGTGCGTCGGATAATGTATCGAAGCATCTATTAGTTATCGTGATCGTGATCGTGATCGTAATCGTAATCGTAATCGTGCGCGTTCAACCATATTTCACCGCGCCGGGAGTTCCCGAGGCACCCACCAGCCGAGGTCGCCCGGATAGTAACCTGCGATGCCGCCGGGCGAAAAGCCGATTCCCCGCATCCGCGTCGAAAGGGCCTCCAGCGTCATCGTGTTCCACATGAAAATGTAAGGCTGGTCGTCGTAAATCAACTTCTGGACCTGGCGATAGTCCTCGGCCCGCCTGGCCTCGTCGAATTCATGCCGTCCCAGTTCGAGTAGTTTGTCGACCTCCGGGTTGGCATAACCGCCGAAGTTGCGGCCGGTCATGTATTCGTCGCTGCGCCAAAGGTTCCATTCGCCGTCGGGATCGGACCCGGAACCCCAGCCGGCCATCTGGGCCTGGAATTCGTGCTTGTGAACGTCCTCGGAGAACGTCGCCCACTCCAGCACGCGCGTCCGGAGCGAAACGCCGATCTTCTTGAGATCCTGCATGTAAACCGCCGCCACTTTTTCGCCCGCCGCCGAGCCCTGGGGGATGAGGAGCGTGAATTCGAACTTGACCTGCTGGCCTTTGAAGGTCTTGTAGCGCCAGCCGTCGTCGGGATTGACCTTCCAGCCGGCCTCGTCGAGCAGCCGGGCCGCCTTGTTCAGGTCGTATTCAAGCAGTTTGATGTCGGGATTGAACATCCATGAAGTGGGGTGGAAGATCCCGTAACACGGGGTGACCAGGTTGTATTCGAGCGTCCGGATGAGCAGCGGGATGTTGAGCGCGTGCGTCATCGCGCGGCGCACCTGTGCGTCGCTGAAGATCGAAAAATCCTCGCCGTTCAGCTTCCACCCCCGAACCAGGTTCCAACCGATGTAGGCGTAACCCCATTCGGGACCGTAGGCCTTGACGCCGTGGCGTTTGAATTCCGCGTCGCCGGTCTGCGTGGCGAACTGCTGCGCCGTCAGGCTCATCTCGTCGAGCTCTCCCCGTTTGAACATCAGCAACGCCACGCTCGAGTCGGGCTGGAGCTTGAATATCATTTTCGAGAAGTGGGGCTTCGTGCCCTGGTAGCCGTCCCAGCGTTCCAGCACGATCCGGTCGTTGGTGATCCACTCGACAAAGCGATACGGGCCGCTGCCGACGATCTTGACGCGGTTGTAGCGGTTATAATAATCGCTCGTTCGCAGCGACGGGTCCTTGGCCAGTTCGCCGGGCACGCCGAAGATGTGCTTGGGGATGATGGGGAACGACATGTTCCATTTGTTGGTCGGCAGGGCCTGCTTGTGGCGGAACTCCACGGTCAAGTCGTCGAGTGCGCGCACGTCGGCAAGCTGGTCGGTGCCGGTGCGCACGGCTGGGACGGGCACGCGGTCGTCCATGATTTCGCGGTAGGAGAACACCACGTCTTGGGCCGTCCAGGGCTGGCCGTCCTGCCACTTGAGGCCGGGCTTGATCTTGACGGTCGTCACCAGATGATCGGCCGAATCGACGCACGACACCACCGTGTCGGGATTAATCATCCATTTGTTGTGCTGATCCGACATGAAAAGGCCGTTGAAAATCAGGCCCTCGATTTGAAACTCGTAAGCCGACGAGCCGAAGATCGGATTGAGCGAATCGGGGTTGCCGCGCAGCAGGCGGATGACGACGGCGTTATCGTCGGCCTTTTGCGACTGCGCCGCCGGATAGGGCTCAAACAGTGCGGGCGGATTGACCAGCGGATCGGTCTTGGGATTGTAAACGACCCCGCCCGCCGGCGCGGCGCCCTCCATCGTCTGATCCTCGCCCTTGATCTTCGCCGGATTCTCCGTGCAGCCGGCGGCGAGCAGCGCGGCGAGCGCGAGCCAGCCAAAAAATCGTCGCATGAAGCTTATCCTCCGCCTCTGCCATATGCCCGCAACGGCGCGCGCGGCGCCAGAGCCCATACGGTCACTCTATCGGTTTTCGCCCGGCAATGCAAATGGCGCGCACGAATCGGCCGGAGCTTGCGGTTGGGGCGGGCGGGGGCGGATGTCAGGGCATCCACGGCGGGCGGGCGACGCGTTTTTCGCCCCACAAGTCGCCGCGCAACAGGTCGCCCAGCCCGGTGTAGCCGTCCATGATATGGATGAGGGAAACCGGTTCGATCGGGTGTCCCCAGCGCCGCAGGTGCAGGGCCGCCTTCGTGTCGGACTCCCCGGCGGCGCAGGGGAAGTTATAACCCCCGGCGGCCGAAGCCACGATGTCAAAGTGCGCCGCCGCCAGGCGCCAGGCCGCCTCGGTGATGTTGACGCCGGGAATGCCCTTGGGGAAGGCGAAGAATTCCGGTTCACGCCCGGTCAACTCGGCCAGACGGCGTTTGCCGCCGACGATGGCCGCCTCCAGTTCGTCGGGGCCGGCGCGGCCGCAGTCTTCGTGGTAGAGGCCGTGCGCGCCGACGGTCAGGCAGCCGCCGAGTCGGGTCAGGTCGGCGGGCGTCATCGGCGGGCAGGCGTCCAGGCCGCGTGCGGCATCGTGGTTGAACGCCCGCCCAAAGGCGATATTGCCGGCCGAGACGAAAAATGTGGCCGGGATGCCGAAATATTGGAGATAGGGAATGCTCGTGCGCAGGTCGGCCGCGTAACCGTCGTCGAAGGTGATGACAAAGGCGATTTCGCCGTTGCGCCCCTCGGCCAAGCGGCGACGCGCCTCCGCCAGCGAAATGATCGGGTAGTGGTGGCGGATCAACTCGACCTGGCGAACGAATTTTTCGAGCGGCAGTGTCGCCGCGTTGGCCCCGTCGTTGGCGACCCGGTGATAGAAAAGGGCGATGATGGGCGCTCGTTCAGTCGCGATTAACCGCTCGCGGCGGCGCAGTAAGAACGGATAGGCCAGCAGGTATTTGAGCCACAGCCCCGGCGTCTGGTAATAACGCGGCCCCCGGCGCGGCCGGCCCTGGCGGCGGCGGCGGGCCAACGTCCGCGCGAACAACACCTCGGCGTAGTCGCCC
>JAMCWS010000269.1 GCA_023480605.1 bacterium | reverse complement strand
GGCTGGGCTTCTCCGACGCCCACATCACGCTCACACCCACGGAGGTCGACGGCGCGTCCTCCTCTGGCGTGCTGAGGTCGCGGATCCTCGTCGACCCGCGGGCCGCGGACGGCGGGGTCGAGGAGGGCTCGGACGGGGTCGTTGCCGCCATGGGTGAGCCGGTCACCGACGCCGGCCCGGCGCCCGCGGCGGACCTGCAATCGCGTCACCTCTGGTCCCGCGATTTTCCCCATGCCCAGTCGCCCGGGGCGGTGAATGTGAAGTCGGCCCCCTACCGCGCGGCGGGCGACGGCATGGCCGACGACCCGATCGCGCGACTGGGGGGGAAGACTCCACTCCAGGTGGCGTGCAAACCTCACATCGACCGCCTGGCGCGCGAGGGGCGTTGCGGCCTGCTCGAGACGGTGCCCGAAGGCATCGCGCCCGGCAGCGAAGCCGCCAACCTGGGTGTCATGGGTTACGACGCGCGGCGATGCCTGCAGGGGCGTGGCGTCCTCGAAGCCGCCAGCATGGGCGTGCCCATCGGCGACGGCCAGATGGCGATGCGTTGCAACCTGATCTGCCTCGACGCCGCCGGCCGCATCAAGAATCACTCGGCCGGCCACATCACCTCCCAAGAATCAGACCGGATCCTCAAGACGGTCCAGTCGGAGATCGGATCGGAGACGATGCGCTTCCACACGGGCGTCAGCTACCGGCACCTGTTCGTGGCCGAGGGACTCGACCCCGACCTGGAGTGCGCCCCGCCGCACGACCACCCCGGCGAGCGCGCCGAGGACCTGCTCATCCGCCCCAAAACCATCGCCGCGCGCACCACGGCCGAGCGCCTCAACGCCATGACGCGCCGTTCGTGGGAAATTCTTCGCGACCATCCCGTCAACGCCGCGCGCCGGGCGGTCGGCAAGGATCCGGGCAATTCGATCTGGCTGTGGTCGCCCGGCCGCCGGCCTACGATGTGGACCTTCCCCGAACGATTCGGCGTTACCGGGGCGGTCATTTCGGCGGTGGACCTGATTCGCGGCATAGGGGTGTATGCCGGACTCGAAGTGCTGAAAGTGCCCGGCGCGACGGGCCTTTACGACACCAACTACGAGGGCAAGGCCGACGCCTGTCTTGCCGCGCTGGAGCGGGTGGACCTGTGCTACATCCACGTCGAGGCGCCCGACGAAGCCGGCCACGAGGGCGATCTGGACCTGAAAATTCGCACCATCGAAGATTTGGACCGGCGCTTGGTGGGGCGGGTGCTCGCGGGACTGGAATCGCGCGGGATGAAGGCGGTCGTGGCCGTCCTGCCCGATCACCCGACGCCGGTCGAGCGACGCATCCATGTACGCCGGCCGGTGCCGTTTGCCATACGCGACCCCCGCCTGCCCGCCGACGCCGTGACCTCTTACAACGAGGTCAGTTGCGCCGGCGGAGCTCACGGATTGCTGAAGGGAGACGAGTTTATACGAACGGTGTTGGGGGAGAGCAGGATGTAAAGAGCCTAAAGGACGAAAAAGAACCAAAGGACCAAAAGAATTTTCTTTTAAGTCCCTTGGGTCCTTTGGGTCTTTGCCCCAGGCGCCTATGACCGTCTGGGAGGGATCAGCGCTTAGAGAACTGGCCGCGCTTGCGGGCCTTGCGCAGACCGTATTTACGGCGTTCCTTCTCGCGGGCGTCGCGGGTCAGGAAGCCAAGGCTCTTGAGTTGGGGACGCAACTCGGGAACAGCATTTTGAAGTGCGCGCGCGATGCCGTGGCGAATGGCTTCGGCCTGCCCTTTGTAACCGCCGCCATAAACGTTCACGACCACGTCATACTTGGCGGCCGACTGGGTCTCCTGGAGCGGGGCCCGGAGAATGCTGTCGACATTAGGACGCCGGGCGAAGTATTCCTCCGGTGTTTTGCCGTTGATGACGACTGTGCCGCGCCCGGGGCGCAGGTAAACCCGCGCGATGGAACTCTTACGGCGTCCGGTTCCGAGATGTTGCTCCATTTTCAGCCTGTGGCCTCCATCGATTCGATTTCGGATCAATTATTCCGCCCGTGCGGTGCGCACGGGCAGCGGTTCGGGTTTCTGGGCGGCGTGGGTGTGGCTTTCGCCGGCGAACAGGCGTAAGCGCTTCATCGTCGCGTGCCCCAGGTGGTTCTTGGGCAGCATGCCCCAGACGGCTTTGCGCACCAGTTCGCCCGGCTTTTCGGCGTTGAGCTTGCCGGCGGTGGTCTCTTTGTAACCGCCACGGTAGCCGGAGTGATGGCTGTATTTTTTGGTGAGCCACTTGTCGCCCGTCAGTTTGACCTTATCGGCGTTGATGACGATAACGTGGGTCTGCATGTTGACGTGCGGGGTGTAGTTGGGCATGTGCTTGCCGCGCAGCACCGAGGCGACGTCGCTGGCCAAGCGCCCCAGAATCCGGTCCTTGGCGTCCACGATAAACCATTTCTCTTCAAGCGTTTGCGCGTTGGCTGATATCGTATATCCCATCGTCGTGCCTCGCTGGAGTTACTGCGCGCCCACGGGGGACCGCGTCAGGCCCGAATCGTTGCGGGCGGGGCCGCCATGTCCATTCGCCATGCGGCAGGCCGCAAAGATTAACTTTATAACCAACCCGCGGGGCGATTGTCAACCCCTTACTTTGTCGAATCATCTGGACGTCCAATGAAGGGATAGATATGCTTAGGGCGAATATTTACATATGTCTTTCGTTTTCTTTGAGACATCCCGGTCATCCCGTGAGCTGTCGCGACGATGCGCCTCATTTCGTGGTGAGCGTCCGTGCGAGGTGAGGCATAGGGTCGTTCATCCCTGAGAAAAAACGGGGTACACATTATGAGACGGCGTTCTGACAAGATCATAAGGGGTGTATTCGGCGGGATACTATGGACGACGATGGTCGCGGGCGCCTGGGCTGCCACGGTCAGGGTACCAGGTGATGCCGCGACAATTCAAGAAGGGCTTAACAAACTGGCTCCCGACGGCGGAGTGTTGGTTCTGGCCGCCGGCCCGCACAACGATCCCCTGGGCTTTGCGGTGGATTTTTCCGGACGGGCGGAGATCACGATCGAGGGCAACGGAGCGATCTGGTCGGGCGCGCAAATTCGCTTCGACCAGACCTTCGGCGGCGTGGCGCGGCTCGACATCCGCGGTGTTCGATTCGAAGGCGTCAATTCAATCAGTAACGACGGACTCCTCGATTTCGGCGCCGATTTCAATCCGACGGGCATGTCGCTGCACCTCAAGTTGGACGAATGCACCGTGGCAGGCGTTTACAAAGCGGGGATCAACACGCATGACGTGCCCCATGTCCGGATCGAGAATTGCCATTTCGAACTCGCGCCCGAAGCGCGCTATGTGATCCAGGGCTTTCAGTCATCCGAAACCTATACGGTCAGTGGCAATACGTTCAACCTGGGAACGCCGCCTCCGGTTCTGGGGGGGACGCTGCGGCTGGTCGCGGCCAACCCGAGTCTGTTGTTTGAATTGGTCGGCAACGAGGTGCTGACGGCCAATCCGGCCAACAACGTCCAGGTGAACGCGACTCGAACGGGCGTGATGGCGATCAATATTTATGGCAACCGGATGCCGGAAACGGCGCTGTTGATTGATGGGGGCGACACGGGCGGCGGTTCGCTGGACATGGCCGGCAACTGGTTCAAGGCCTGCCAGTTGCTGCTGGATCGTTTCGGCGTCGGGGTGTTGACGCGGGCAACCCTTCGCGACAACAAGTTCGGCGACAGCCCGGCCTATTCCGACAGCCAAAACGGCGACTGGGTGTTCGACGGCCAGAATTGCACCTGGGAGATTTTCCGTAACACATTCCTGCCGATCACGCCCAACGGCCTGACCATGGGCTCCAACATGGGCAATATGCAGTTCTTCGACCTGGCGGCCGGCAGTTCATTTCATGAAAACAACGTTTACGTCCTGGATTGTTACTATTACTGCGACAAGACCAATGGCATGCCTCTCGCGCGCAACTTCTGGGGCGGTCCGGAGGGACCCTGGGTTTACACGGATAACAACGGGGGCCTGGGAACGACCTCGATTCATTATCAGCCGTGGAACATGATCAATCCCGCCGTCATTCCCGATTACAAGCCGTGGCTGACCACCTCCACGGGAACGGGATTCGGCGGCTATCGCGGCGACGAGGCGCCCGAAGATGGTCTGGGCGTACGGTTGGAGGGCGGACCGACCGCGGGCTTGCGGCCCCTGCCGGTAAGCCTGCGGGCGAGCGTCTGGGGAGGCCAGCCGTCCTACCGATACTTCTGGTTCATCAACAACGATCAAATCACCACCGCCACGACGGCCAGTCTGTCATGGACATTCCGCGAACGCGACCTGCACTACGTGCGCGTGGCCGTGGAAGACGATGCCGGCGGTCTGGCCGACGACAGCGTCACCATCGACACGCGAGGCGAGCGCGGATGGATTGACGGGTGCGTGACCGACAAGCTCACGGGCAAACCCATCAGCGGCGCCGCGCTGACGCTGACCCGTCAAGGGGGCAGGCTCACGCGGACCTGCGGCACGGACGGCTCCGGCGAATATGCGTTCACCGACCAGGAGGCGGGCCGTTATACGGTATTGGCCACTGCGCACGATCACCGGGCGACCTCGCGCACCGTGACCTTGCTGAGCGGCCGGGATCATCAGCGGGTTGATTTCGCCCTGGAGATTCCGCTGGACGAGGAACGCACGATGGTCAAGCTCACCCTCATCGAGGATTTGATCGACTATCCCGAAATGGCGGGCGAATGGGGCCAACTGGAGGTTGAGCATCCGTTCGTGGCGCCCGAGGCCCAGGCGCTGGAATGGCTCCTCCAACAGAACACCGTAACCGAGGATTTAATGCGCCTGGAACTGGCCGAAAGATCGATTCACGTCGGCGCGTGTCAGGCGGCGGTCCTGGGCGACCAGTTCGCCCAGCACGCCGGCTCGGTCATCAGTTCGGGCCTGGAGCTGATCATGATGAGCAAGCGGGTCGGCGACGTCATCAATAAGATATCACCGCTGCATTGGTTGTCGTTGAAGATGGAGAAATTCGCCTCGCGCATCGCGGTGTCGCTGCTCCAGCGCGTCTATCTGCGAATGCAGACGAAGTTGATGTCGCACGCCACGAAAAAATTCCTGGCCAAATCGCTCGCGCCGATCTTCCAGGAAATCAACAAGAAATGGGGCGCGCGCTATTACGCCCAACCCGGCATAAGCTTCATCAATCCCATTCGCAAGGCCTTCATGATGGACTTCGGCGAAAAGATCCGACCGCTGCTCGACGCCGCGGTGGAGCGTGCGATCGCGGGCGGCCCCTACGGCGGGCAGAATTACGAGGATTCGAGAGATCTGACGCTCATTCAATTGGACGCCATGCAGCGCAAACAGCAATTGCTGCTAAACCGCATCGCTTACATGGACTGGGTGGCATACGTCGCCGACTGGGGGAATTTTTTCAGCGGCTGGACCTCGACGATGGTCGCCGCCGGCGGCAATCGTGTCATCGCTCCCTGGCTGGCGCCGTTTCTGATGGCGCTCGAAGGTCTGACCAAGGAGTTTGACATGATCGTCACCAGCGGCGGCGGTTGGCTCGCGTTCGACCGGCTCTCGAGCGTCTTGCCGCTCGACGTCGAAGATGCCGTGCGCGCCAGCCAGGGTGAGGTGCCGCTGGGCCGGTTGTCGTCCAATGCCATTCCCAAGGAAACCATGCTGGCCATCCCGAAAACCGGTGCGAGGGTTCGGCTGCAATCGATGGATCCGCCCAGTTCGGCGCCGCTGATCGCGTCGCTTGGGGCCTGCAAGGCGGCCGTGTTGAGTGAAAACGGTCCGGGTTTGGAAACCGCACTAAATGATCAGTTTATGCCACGAGCCACGGAATACCTTGACCAGGTTGAGGCCGCGGCCGATCGGCTGGCCTGGTCGTTGGAGCCTCGCTCGGCGGTTCTGGACCAGGTCGATACGGCGGGAGGCGCGGCCTTGCTCGTTCTGTTGATGGTTCCCGTTGGATCGGCCGATTATCTGATCGAACTTGACCAGAGTGTCACCCAGACGGAACCGCGATACCTCGATGCGCGCAACCGCCTGCTGGGTTATCTCGAGCAGGCCGAACGGAGCGTTGGCCAATGGGCGCGGGCACTGAGCCAGGCCGCCGCCGAATACGAGCCCGCTGCCTTGCCGCCCGTCGTGTCAAGCCCCGAAGCCTGGTTTGAAGTGGGCGGGGAACCCACTTCCTCCATCACCGCGGCCATGATGAATCTGGACCTGGTGGCGAGGGTGCGGAATCTCGGTGACCAGGCGGCCGAGGGGATCGAAATCGGCTTGAATCTGATGGAGGAGACGGGACTGGCGTTGAACGGATCCGGCACCGCCCAAACGATCGGCTCCCTGGCCGCGGACGAGGAAACGACCGTCAGTTGGCCGTTGACCTACACCGGCCCGGCTTATGGACGGATCGAATACGCCTGGGTGGAGGTAACCACCGGAACGACGGCCAGCCTGATGACCGGCCCGCCGGCGCTGGCGCTGCTGGCGGCGCCGCTTTTCCCCGACGCCGACGGCGACGAAATGGACGACCGTTGGGAAACCGACCACCAGCTCAGCTCTTCCGATCCCGCCGATGCCAAGGAAGATCCCGACCACGATGGCGCGGTCAACGTGGTCGAGCATGACCGGGGCACCGATCCCAGGCTCGGCGACACCGATGGCGACGGCCTCGCCGACGGAGAAGAAATAACTTTGGGCCTTAACCCGGTCGTCGATGACCGATATGCCGACGATGACAACGACGGCCTTAGCAATGTCCGGGAGGTTGCGCTGAAAACCGACCGTGGTTTGCCTGACAGCGACGGCGACGGTTATAGCGACGGGTTCGAAGCCCAGGGCGACGCGTCCCCGACCAACCCCGGCGCCGAACCGAACCGCGCGGACAGGTTGGCGGCCATCGTGAATCACCTCTTGGGCATTTGGACGTTTGCCCACGCGATGGACGAACCGGCCATGAACCTCAACCGCGACACGCAAGTGGATGTCGGCGACGTAACCACCTTGATCAATCACGAACCGAACCCCTAATCGGGTATCATATCGGAACGACGGAGTGGGATGTCGATCACGAGCACGATTACGAGTCGGCATTGTGCGCTTATTCAAACACGATGGCGCGCCAGGCTCCGTCCGATATTTCAATCGTAAGCGATAATAGGTATAACCGATTATGTCCACGGGGGAAGAGAGGCGTCGAATTGCCTACTCCGCCCGAAGGGGCGGCTTCGTTTTACGTCGCATCAGGAGTCGGCGAAAAGGATCTGGCGCCGGTCGCGTCGGGCTTCGTCGGTGGTCAGGTCGAACAAATCGCCGATGGGCCGAAGAAGCATGTCGGTGCCGGCGATTCGATAACTCGCCTGACCCAGGAATTCAAGTGAGGGAACCGGATTCCGCGAAGCCGGCTGACCGGTCTTGTGGCCAAGAATGAGAGGGCCATTACGCCATGTGCGGCGGCCCGGCATCAGGTTGAGGCGAAGAGCCGGCGCCGCGCGCAGCGCCACCCCGCGTCCGCCCCCGGGGGGTTCAAGATCTACCTGCACATGCCCTACACAGCACTCCGAATCACTTGACATGATTCGACCAATAAACGGATAGTAGCTCGGTAACGCTCAGGCCCATCGCGGCCAGCTAATAAAATGGCCGCGCTTCATTCCCGGTTTAAAAGATGTCAAACCATGAGTCCAACAGATCGTCGGCAATTCCTCGCTCAGTGCTTGGCGGCCGGAGCCGCGGGAGCCATCTCGCTCGCCGGGGGCCGGTTTGCCTCCGCCGCCCAGTTCCGCGACCCCAAGGCGAACTTTGTGCAGGCAACGCCCTCGAGCCTGGTACCAAGCCAACGGGCTGAACCATCGCCTAAATTACCCGAGCGGCACGCGGTTTTCTCAATGTATCCCCTCTCAGCGACCAGGCCGCAGGGGTGGATGTTCAAGTGGCTGGAAACGCAATATGCCGGGCTCACGGGTCACGTCGAGCACCTCAAGGGGCGCAGTTTCGATGAGGTGGTCTGGGGCAACGAGAAACTCTTCACCTACGATGACAAAGACACGCGTTTCGGCGTGCAGGCACAATGGCACGAGGCTTGGATGTGGTTTGCCTACTTATACGGCGATCCGGCCATCATCAACAATGTACGGGAACGCTACGACTGGACGTTGAATCACCCCGATCAGGATGGGCTTCTCGGCCCGCGCATGACCAAGCGGCCCAACCCGATGTCGGTCTTTCTCCGCGGGGCAATACCGTATTACGCGGAGACACGCGATCCGCGGATGCTGGAGAGAATCACGGCCCACTTCCTCGCCAGTAAGAAACGGGCCGGCGACAGGCCGTGGACGCTTGAGTATAACTCATTCTGGGGCATTGAAATACTCTGCTGGTTGTATCTCCAGACGGGCGACAGGCGGATGCTCGATCTGGCGCTGGAATGCGCCGACGCGCAGTCGGTGAGCGAATTGGTCGGCAAACTGAACCGGCAACCGCTCCTCGATCACATCCGTAGCTATAAGAACAGAATGGCGAACGCACATGGTGTCAAAATCTCCCAGATGATCATGGTGATGGTTGCGCTCTACCAGGCCACCGGCGACGCGAAATACCTGACGGCGGCGGAAAACGCATACAAGGTCATCGACCGGAGCAGCATGCTGGTGGATGGCTGTCCCAGCGCGCGGGAAAGTCTCGCCGGCAACACCTCCGTGGAAAGCCATGAAGCCTGCACG
Source organism: bacterium (assembly GCA_023480605.1). GTDB lineage: Bacteria > Sumerlaeota > Sumerlaeia > MVZB01 > MVZB01 > JAMCWS01. The sequence continues at coordinate 3,411 of JAMCWS010000269.1, read as the reverse complement.
ATCAACTACTCATCGGGGACGTTCAGTTACCTTCTGCATACCACGGGCGATGCCAAGTGGGCGGACCGAATCGAGCGGGTCTGTCTCAATGCCGGCCTGGGCTGCGTGACCAAGGACTTCAAACAGGTGCAGTATTTCTCCAGCCCCAACCAGGTCGTCGCCCAGAACGTGACCAAAATCGGCGGGTTTACCGGCCTCTACCTCACTTTCGACAGCGGCCGGTTCGACTGGTGCTGCGCCGCCACGGTCAACCGGATCATCCCCAGTTACATCGGCACGATGTGGCTGCAGGGCCCCGCCGGTGCCGTGGTTGCGGCGCTCTACGGGCCGAGCACGGTTACGGTAAAGGCCGGCCAGGAGCCCGTTACCATTGTCGAGAAGACCGACTTTCCGTTTTCTGGAGACATTGTCTTCGAGGTGGAGAGTGAAAAGCCCGTTCGCTTTCCTTTCTGGTTGCGGATTCCGGGCTGGTGCGAAGGGGCCGAGATCCGCATCAACGGCGTAAAGCAGGATATCGAAACCAAGCCGGCGACCTTTGCGAAACTGGAGCGCGAGTTTCGCTCCGGCGACAAGGTGTCGCTGCGCCTGCCGATGAAAGTGAAGGCCACCGCATGGCCGGACGGCGGCATCGCGCTGGAACGCGGCCCGCTGGTGTATTCGTTGCGGGTGGAGGCCGAAAAACATCCCATGGATCCGATGGTCTTTTCCGTGGATGCAATGGCGGCGAAACGGCATTCAGTGGCAACGGCGCCGTTGGGGAGAGAATTTCCGCAGTTGGGAATGACGCCCAAGAGCGCATGGAACTACGCCTTGGATGTCGATCCCGCCAAGGTCGCCGATCAGGTGCAAGTGATCCAGGGAAGGATGACCGACGCACCGTGGTCGGATGAAGGCCATGCGCCGGTGGAATTGAAAGTTCCCGCGCACCGGGTCGAAGGGTGGAACCTGATCACCAACTCGATCAAGGGCCGCGTCGAGCTCAAGCCCGGGCAGGCGCTAACCCCCGACCTGCCCGATCCCGCGACAATGAAACTGGGCGCGAAGGAGACGATCGCCCTCGTGCCTTTGGGCTCGACCTGCCTGCGGTTGACAGTTTTCCCATTCGCCAGAGGCGCAAGGTGAAATGTGGAAACTCTATCTACTAATTTAGGTTGAACCGGCACGCCGAATACGGTAGTAGTATTCCTCCACGACGGGGGCCCAAGTAGCTCAGTCGGTAGAGCACATGCATGGTAAGCATGAGGTCTCCAGTTCGATTCTGGACTTGGGCTCCATTGAAAATAAAGGGTTTACGAGCCAGATCCGACCGCGAGAAATCACCAGCAAAAAGCCGAAAGTATCAATCAGGTAGCAGGATGTTTTCACCCCCAAATAGACCGCCCCCGGAGCCGTAGAAAGTAAATCAGAATGGCGCGACTTGACCGAAGAACTTTCTTGGCGGGCGGCCTCGCGACCGGGATCACGGGTGAGGCCATACCGATCGGATGCCCAACCGAGTCATTGCTCAGGTGCGAACCTGCGTCTGGCGTCTTAGGGCGACACAGCGAGATCCGCGAGCGGGCGATGACGATGCCCCGCATCGACACCCACAGCCATTTCAATCCGCCCATCGGCGACCTGCGGGCGATTGTCCGTTCGTTCGATAATTTTGAGCATAACGACACGATGAGCAACAGTCGGAACTGCGCCGCCGGTTGCCGCAAAATGTATGGTGTGGATGCAGGCCCCCTACTGCGATCCGATGCCCCCGATGTATTATTTGAAAAGGCTGCCGCCTTGCGCGCCAAGCCTCTCCGCGAAGCGCTCGAACAGACATTCGACGCCGACGCCATCGAACAGCAGATCTTTCTGGTGGGGGGCTTTCGGCCGGAGTCGGCTCCGGTCCATGCCGCCACGCCGCGTGGCCGCCTGCTACCCTACATTGACCAGGCGCTGCTTGGCAACGACATGGCGTTCTGCCCCGACGGCCGCCATCTGAATTTCAACTACTACGACGCGCTCTGTGGTCATTTCGGCGGCGCGCAGTCCCTCGCCAGTCTCGATGACTATCTCGGGCACCTTGACCAGCTTATCGACGGCTGGGGGCAACATGGCGTTGTCGGGATGAAAACCGCGATCGCCTACACGATCGGCCTATCGATCGGCAATCCCACGAGCGAGGCTGCGCGCGCTGCTTTCGCCCGCAAGCGCGACATGAGTTCCGAAGAGGTCCGCACCGTTCAACATTATGCCTTTCACCACGCCTTGGGCGCATGTCTACGCAACGGCTTTCCAGTAGTCATTCACACGGGATTCCAGATCTGGGGCCACTCGGACTTGCGCCAGAGCAACCCGATGCACCTGCACCCGCTTCTGATTGATGAGCGATACAAGGACCTTACCTTCGTGTTATTGCACGGCGGTAATCCTTACGTCGGCGAGACGACCTATCTGGCGCGGATGTTTCCGAATGTCATCATCGATTTTACCTGGATTTCGTGGATGACGCGGGCACGTTTCCGCTGGGCGCTGGCGGAGTGGATTGAGATCATTCGGCCCGACAAGTTCTGCTGGGGTTCAGATAGCAATCTCCCGGAGAACATTGTCGGAATCGGCCAGGTGACCCGCGAGGAGATCGCCAACGTTTTGGAGGACCTGATCGCCCGCCGGATCATTGACGACAAGGTCGCTGAGGCTTTCCTGGAAAACACTTATCTCAAGACACCCAAGCGGGTATTTGGCATCTGACTTCGAACTGGCCCCGCAGTGGACTGGGGCAGGTCGCTCGGCGGCGCGCCAGCGCGGCCGGCGCTACAACCGGGCGAAGAAGGCCCAAGGTGGGGATCGCAAATCAATCCGAAAAAATGACGGAATGATCGGTGAGACGGCCGAAAAACTCGCCATCCAACATGGCGTTTCAAAGGCCACCATCGAACGCGATGGCGCGTTCGTCGCGGCCGTCGATAAGGTCAAGGCCCGCCACGCCCGCTTGGAATCCGGCCGTATTAGGAGACGCCTCGGGCGACGAAAACCTTGCCACAGTCACGCGGCGCGGTTTTTTCCGGCGGATAGCGCTACCCAAAAAGAATCGCCCCCGGAGCCGATAGCCTCGGGGGCAGAGTGTGCTTTTCTGTTTCGCCGATGATGTTGTGATTAATAGATTCGTTGGGCGGGGCATCTACAGCAGCTTGCGGAGTTCCTCCGTTGTCATTCCGCATTGCTGTAAGATGGCCTTAAGTGTACCTGGCGCTAAATTCTCCCGTTTTTTGGGCACCACCGTCACTCTTTTTGGTTCTTCCGGAAAAAGTGTGGAAATACCCCCCTCCCGTCCCCCTGCGGGGGGAGGCGACAGCTTGGAAAGCGCAGCCGGTCTGCGGATGGGCGGGGCTTGATCGCCGGGGGTGGTTCCGCGATGATCGAAGGCGTCAGGGA
>JAMCWS010000081.1:1082-12186 GCA_023480605.1 bacterium | reverse complement strand
CGAACACACCCTGGTCCTGTTTGTAACCGACCGTGTTGACGTTGGCGAGGTTGTTGGCGATCTGAGCCAGGCGCATCTCCTGCCCCAGCGCGGCCGACGTGACCTGGTATATTTCCTTCATCGCGATCCATCCATCGGCAGACATAACTTGGCGGGCCGTAAGATCCGCAAAAGCCATACCATGCCTGGAAATCCGGGCGTAGGCCCGGTGGCGGATTGGCTAACACCAATCATTTCAATGCGATGGATTTGCGCCTCGGACTGCGGAACGGCTGGGCGGGGGCGGAAAAAAATTCCTTCCCGCCGGATTATTGACGCGGGGCGGATCTCGAACGGCGGGGGGTGTCAAGGAAACGACGATCAGGACGCGCCGACCGGCGAAGGCGGCCCGGGCCGCTGCAGGAGCGGGAGGGTAAACGAGAAGATCGATCCTTTGCCCACTTCGCTTTCGACGCGGATCGTGCCGCCGTGGGCTTCGACCAGCCGACGGGCGATCGCCAGGCCCAGACCGGTGCTTTTCTCGCCGCCGGTGGGGCGGGCGCTGGTCCGGCCGAATTCGGTGAAGAGCTTGTCCAACTCGTCGCGCGGGATGCCGATGCCTTGGTCCGCGACCGAAATGGCCGCCATGCTGCCGTCGGCGCGCGCGCCCAGCGTGATGCGGGTGGAGGGGTAGGAATACTTGATGGCGTTGCTGACCAGATTGTCGAGAACTTGGCCGATCCGGTTGGGATCCATCGGCACGGTGGGCAGCGGCGCCGCCAGGTCCAGCGTCAGGTCGATGGACTTGCTTCCGGCCAGCAGTCGCGCCGATTCGGCGGTTCGCCGCAGGTAGCTTTCCAGATCGACGGGCTCGACTTTCAAATCAAGTTGCCCCATTTCGATGGCGCTGACGTCGAGCAATTCGTTGATCAGACTCAGCATGTGCTCGCACTGGCGGTTCATCCGGTGGATAAACTCGACCTGTTTTTCGGGCACGGGTCCCAGTATGCCGCTCAGGAACAATCGCAGGTAGCCCTGGATAACGGCCAACGGACTGCGCAGGTCGTGGGTGGCGATGCCCATGAACTTGTTTTTCAATTGGTTGAGTTCCATGAGTTCCTGGTAAAGCCGGCTCTTTTCCACGATCAGGGCCAATTGGCCGGCGATCTGGCGGAACAATTCGACGTGCGCGTCGCGATAGGTGCCCACCTGGCGGCTGGAGAAAAACATAAAACCGACCGGTTTGCCCATCGCGACGAGCGGGCAGGTCAGGTTGGAGCGCAATCCCTCGGCGAGCAGGCGCCGCGTGGACTCGGAGTCGGGATGGGCAAGGAGATAGGCCGGCAGGTCGTTGATGATGCGTGGCTGACCGGTCTGGATCACGAAGCGCAGGCTGGTCTGAGCCAGGGGGGCGGCGTAGTCGTCGGTCAGGTGGCGTTCGGGCGCCTCGGAACGCGACCAGCGAGCGCGGACGATAGTGCCTGACTCTTCGATCAACGCGCAGCCGATCCGGTCGTAAGGGATGATAGTTCGGAATGAATCGTAAACGTAATCGAGCACATCATCCAGGCGCAGACCTGAGTTGATCCGCTCCGTGACGCGCGACAATGTGTTGATTTCGGCGAATTGGCGTTCGAGTGTGCCCCCCAGTTCGACGAGCGCCTGGCCCAGGCGGGCCACGTCGTCGTCGCCTTCGGCCGGGATGTCGACTTGAAAATGCCCCTTGATCATCGCCAGGGCGGCTTCGCAATACTTGACGATTCGCGGATCCGTCATGGAGAGTATACTATCCGTCCCTGGCCGTGGGGCCATCGATGAAGTTAGCGGTTTGGCGGCGCGGGAAACGCCCGCCGAAAAATACGAAAACCGATTGACAGCATCATATATGGCTCCAGCGGGGCGGCGCAATAACGGAAACCAGTTCTGGTCAAGGGAGCGGCCAATATACTACCATCTCTGCCGGTCGCGGCGCCGGCGCTCGGAATTGATGCGGGCCGTTCGATCCGAATCGCCCCCGGCGGTCGCGAGGGGCGCCGCCCGAACCGGCTGGCCGGGGAGCAAACGCCGTTTTGTGGATGGAAATCGCTTTATTGCGGAGGTGAAGTCGGAATGAAACGGAGTCGTTGTCGCATCGTGATCGTCGGGACAATGCTGGCGTTGATTTTTACCCTCGCCACGCCTGGCTTCGCCGCGGAAACGCCGCGCGGCCTGGTGGGGCGTTGGACATTCGACGGAAACCTGCTCGACCAGTCCGGACTCCAGCATCAAATGGCCGGGCAAACTCCAAGGTTTGTCAATGGACACACCGGGCAATCTCTCGACTTGACCGGGAAATCCTTCAGCCTGAATGCGAGTCCCGATTTCGACCTTCTACCCGGATTAACCATCGATTGCCAGGTGTTTTTGGACCAGCGGCCAGCGGGCATGCTGATCCTGGCTCAGCGCGACCAGGCGTTCCAACTGCGCGTCGAAGATCCAAAAGAAGGGGGCAATCTGACCTTCTTCGTTTACCTGAAGCCTGGGCGCCCTTATGACGGCTGGGAGCCCCGCGTGGTCGGTCCGGCCATCGAGCCGGGCCAATGGTATCATATCGTGGCCAGTTGGTCCGGGATGGAACTGGCGCTGGAAGTTAATGGCACGCGATACGCCGAACGCCACGAGGGCATACCACATGGTGGCGAGGGGCCGGTTAAAATCGGGCCGATTCCCGGCCGCATGGATTCACTCGACATAACCAGCCCGGCGGCGATCGGCAACCGGTGGGCCCGGGCCAGGATGTCGGCCGCCGGTCGGCGTATCGTCGCGGGGCGCTTTGGCGACGCCGCCGGCTGGAACGGCTGGATGGGCGACCGTGGGGCGCGCCTGACCGCCAGCGGGTCGGCCGTCGTGGCCGAGTTCACCCAGCCCGGCGCGGCGTTGGTGCAGCCGTCGCTGGACGTCGATATCGCGCGCCTGCCTTACATAATGATCGACGCGATGCCGCCCGCCGATTGCGAAGCCGATCTGTTGTTTGCCACCACGGCGGGTGTCGGGCTCATGCCCATCCGGCTGGAGGCCTCGCGCCGCGCCAGCGCCAACTGCATGGTCGAGTACCCGGCTTGGCGCGGCCGGCTCCGGTTGCTGGCGGTCGTGCCCCGGCTGGCCGGCCGTCCCGCCGGCGCGCCGCCTCTCGCGATCCGGTTCGACGGCATCCGAGTCGCCGCACAGGTCGACGAACCCTTAATCTACATTCGCGGCCTGACGCCCGGACGGGCGATCCTCCGCGCCGGCCGCGCCGAGGAAATCGTTTGCGTCGTCCGCAACACCGGCGGGCCGGGGGCGGCGAGTTGCACGATCGCCGTGCCCGGCGGAGTCGAGTTGCTCGACCCTGCGACCCGCGACCTGGGCAGTCTGGCGCACGACGCGACGGTTCTGGCCCGCTGGCGCATCCAGGCCAAGGCGTCGGTGCGGGGCCGGGTGGGCGTGGAGACGAAGGTATCCGGCGCCACCGTGGCCAAGGCCGCGATGGATCTGGAGATCCGCCCGCCCTGCGCGTTGCCGCCGGCCGATTACGTGCCCCGCCCGCAGCCGGCCGAGAGCGACTACGTCACCCTCATGCACTACTGCCCGTTGTGGAAGCTGGGCACTCACTCCGGGTGGAACAAGATCGAGCTGTGGCCGCAGCGCAAGCCCGCCATCGGTTTCTATGACGAGGGAAAGCCGGAAGTGGCCGACTGGCACATCAAGTATGCGCTCGAGCACGGCGTCCAGGGCTTCATATATTGCTGGTATCGCGACGGCCTGACGCCCGAAATCCACGAGCGGATCGGTCATGCCGTCCATGACGGGCTCATGAAGGCCCGTTACCGCGACATGTTCAAGTTCGTCATCATGTGGGAGAACGGCCAGCGCTCCGGCGGCGTGAAGGACCGCGACGACATGATGAACAACCTGTTTCCCTATTGGATGAAAAATTTCTTTACACACCCGTCATACCTGAAAATCGACAACAAGCCGGTGTTGTTCGTCTATCAGCCGGGCCATCTGTCATCGCAATTGGGCGGGAGCGAAGCCACGCGCAAGGTTCTCGACCAGATGCGGGCCGAATGCCGCAAGGCCGGTTTCGACGGCCTCTGGATCGTCGGCTGCACATCGGCCGCCAACCGCCAGGCGCTCGAGCAAATGGCGGCCGAGGGCTACGACGCCAGTTCCGCTTATAACACGGTGGGCCGGCAATCCGAAACCTTCGCCAAGGATCCCGAAGGCCTGACGAGCATCGCGCACGATTACTTCATGAACGGCCAGGAAAAAGTCTGGCGTGACAAGAAGGCGATCGGCGCCCTGCCCGACATCGTCGCGGCCACGATCGGATGGGATCCGCGCCCGTGGCATGGACCGCGCACCGCCCTCTACACGCGCGACGTAAACGCGGCGGCATTCAAGCGGGCGCTCCAGGCGGCCAAGCGCGTCGTCGACGCCACGCCGGGCAACGGACTGGACCGGCGCGTGGTCGTGCTGGACAACTGGAATGAGTTCGGCGAGGGGCATTACATCGAGCCGTGCGCGGAATTCGGCTTCAGTTTCCTGGATGCCGTGCGCGATGTTTTCTGCCCCGCCGCCGGCCCCCACGGCGACATCATTCCCGAAGATGTCGGTCTTGATTCCCCGGATCGGATTTACCGGGAATACCGCAAGATCATTTACCCCAACGGACCCGGTGAGAACCGGGCCGTGCGCGACAACCTGGTCGCCTGGTGGCGCTTCGAGGACGACAACAAGATGGTCTCCCTCGACTCGTCTAATTGCGGTTTCCACGCGCTCAAGGACGACTTCGCGACGACGGCCGGCGTCAGCGGCCGGGCCTTCCTGTGCAAAGGCGGTTCGATCGCTTGCGATCCGGACAAGTTGTTTTTCCCCATGACCGGCCTGACGGTGGAACTTTGGGCCAAGACCGACGTGGCCGGCCAGACCGACCGCTGGATGGTGAACACCATCAGCAGCGGCGAAAACGGTTACCGCCTTGGACTGGGCGAGGGCCGCATCTCGTGGCAGGTGCCGCTTAAGGACTGGGACCACGTGCTGCAATCCCCCAAGCCAATGCCGCTCGGTCGGTGGGTTCACATCGCGGCCACTTACGACAACCGGGTCATGCGCCTGTACGTCGACGGCGCCGAGGTTTCCTCACTCGCCCGTGAAGGCTGGATCGAGCCGGGATTGCAGAAAGTCGTGGTGGGCGCGTTCGGCCAGAAAGGCGCCGCGTCGGCCTTCCTCGGCGCGCTGGATGAAGTGCGCATCTACGACCGCCCCCTGAGGGCGGACGAGATCGGCCGGCGCGTGGCGGAAGGCCGTGCCGGTCTTCCTTGAGGCATGGCGGCCAGTGGTTCGCCACATTCGTATTTGCGTAAGGCGCCGGCATGCGTGAGGGCGGGTATACACCGCGCGAAAGAACACCGGGCCGGCGGATGCCGATTCCGGATTTGGATGCGGTTTCATAGAACCACCGGATCGCAGCGGATCGCATCCAGCAGTTTCCGGCATCGGGCGGCGATCCGGGGTCGCGTGAGCGCGGCGGTGCGGGCGATCGAGAAATCTTCGACCACGAAAGAGGCGCACGCCGAGCCGACCACGATCGCCTGGCGGAAGGCTGTCTCGTCAAGCACCGGGCGCGTCGCTAGGTAACCGATCAGCCCGCCGGCGAAGGTGTCGCCCGCCCCGGTGGGGTCGGCCACCATCTCGAGCGGGACGGCCGGCACGGCGAAGGTGCCCTCGGCCGAGAACATCTGCGCGCCGTACGAACCTTTTTTGATGATCACCCGTTTGAGACCCAGCCCCAGCAGGCCGGCGGCGGCCTTCGGCAGGGAATGCGTTTCAAAGAGCAGGCGCGCCTCGGATTCGTTGAGCAGTGCCACGTCGACGCGCCGTAACATCGCCAGCAGCGCCTCGCGCTTGATGTTGATCCACAGGTTCATCGAGTCGCAGATCGCCAGGCGCGGCCGGACCGTCTGGTCGAGCACCTGGAGCTGCAATTCGGGGTCGATGTTGGCCAGGAAGACGAAGCCGTCGGCGCGGTAGGCGGCGGGCAGGACGGGTCGGAAGTCGGCGAAGACGCCCAGTTCGGTGAAATGGGTCACCGCTTCGTTCATCTCGCCCAGGTATTCGCCCCCCCAATGAAAGGTCTTTCCGCCCTTGACGATCTCCAGGCCGCGCGTGTCGACGCCGTGGCTTTGGAGCAACTGGATGTGGGCCGCCGGAAAGTCATCGCCGACGATGCCGACGATGTCGACCGGCGCGAAATGACTGGCGACGACCGAGCCGTAAACGGCCGACCCGCCCAGCACGCCCCGCGCCTCGCGCTGGGGAGTCTTGACATCATCCAGCGCCACCGACCCCACAATCAATACGCGTTCCGCCATGTTTGTCGACCTCACAGCATTACATCATGATAAAATGCGTTCATCGCAGCGTTTGTTTCATCACCCGCTCGTATTCCCGCGCGGCGCGGGACCAACTGAAGTCCTTCGCCATGTCGGCCTTCATGAGCGACCGCCAGGCCGCCGGTTGCGAGGCATACAATTTCGTCGCCCGCCGCACGGCCGCCAGTAGCGCTTGGGACGTGTGCGGCGTGAAGACGAATCCCGTCGCCCGCCCCTCCGCCAGTGCCCGGGGCGTGGCGTTCTCGACCGAATCGGCCAGTCCGCCCGTCCGGCGCACCACCGGCGGCGTGCCGTAGCGCATCGAGTAGAGCTGGTTGAGGCCGCACGGCTCGAAGCGCGACGGCATGAGGAAAATGTCGGCGCCGGCCTCGATGCGGTGGGCCAGGGCGTCGTCGAACCCCAATTCCACCCCCACCCGCCCCGGCCAACGGTCCGCCAGGTTCCGAAAAAATTCGTGATATTCCTTCTGGCCGGTTCCCAGCAGGACGAACTGCGCCCCCCGCCCGCCCTGGTCGTCTTCAAGCAGCGCCGGCAGCGCCTCGGTCATGATGTCGAAACCCTTCTGGTCGGCCAGGCGCGAGATGGTGGCAAGCAGCGGGCGCCGGGCGTCGGGCCGCAGGCCGAAGCGCCGCTGGATGTCGCGTTTGCAGGCCGTCTTGCCTATGAGATGACCGGCGTCGTAATTGGCCGCCAGGCGGTGGTCGGTGGCGGGATTCCATTCGTCGGTGTCGATGCCGTTGAGGATGCCCGTCAAGTCGGCGGACCGTTTACGCAGCACACCGTCCAGTCCGCAGCCGAACTCGGGGGTCTGGATCTCGCGGGCGTATTGGCGGCTGACGGTGACGAGCCGATGGCTGAAAACCAGCCCCCCTTTGAGCAGGTTGATCCGGCCGTAATACTCCAGTTCATCGGAAACAAATGTTTCGGGCGGCAGGCCGAGTTGATCGAGCGTCAGCCGGGGGCAGATGCCCTGGTAACTCATGTTGTGGATGGCAAACAACACCCGCACCGCGCCCAGGCCGGAGTCGGCGCGCAGGACGGGCAGTCTGGCCAGAAAGATCGGGATGAGGGCCGTCTGCCAGTCATTGCACTGGATGAGATCCGGAATCCAGCCGAGGCCCTTGCACATCCAGAGCGCCGCCAGGCTGAAGTAGCCGAAGCGGAAGGCGTTGTCGGGATATTCGCGCCCGTGGTCGGCGTAAAGCTGGGGACGGTTGAACATGCCCTGGTCTTCGACCAGATAGACCGGAATCTCCTCCCCGTCGCTGCCGGTCAGGCCAGTCCGCCAGACCGACAGGACGCGCCGACCGATGGGCAGGTCGGCGATGATTTCGGGCAGGATGAGGCGCGGCCGGACGGAGCGGCGGTCGATCGCGCCGTAGAAGGGCATGACGACGGCCACGTCATGACCCAGTGCGGCCAGGGCGCGGGGGAGCGCGCCGGCAACGTCGGCCAGTCCGCCGGTCTTGGCCAGGGGCGCCATCTCGGAAGTGGCGAAAAGGATCTTCATGGCAGAAAACGCTTGATTGTTAAATAAGGCAATAAACGCAACCGGCGTCCGCGTCGACTTGGGGTATCGAGTCGGGCGGTCATTGTCCTTGAGCCGCCCGGCTCCGTCAAGCCCCAACCCGAAAAAAATCCGGCTTGCAGCAATGATAATCTTGACAATGCGTGATTTAATCGAAAAGATTTCTTCTATCGGGTTGTTGCATAGAGATCGATATTGGTAAATAGAACGACTGCGTGTTGGCGTTGGGCGGAGATTCAGAGATCGAGAGGCGCGCTACCGGGCGGGAGCCGGGACGAATGGATGGATTGTGCCGTGCGGGATGCGTCTTTGCGGGATGCGGCCGGGCCGCAGGGGGAATTCGATTCGCAACATAAGTTGAAGAGAGGGATAATCAAGATGAACGTAGCCACTGTAGATTCGTGTCACGCCGGGCGCCGCCTGAAATCCCGGCTGGCCGCTGCCGCCGTCCTGCTCTGCCTGGCGGCCGGACTGACGGCCCACGCCGGCCCCAACGACATTATCGGCGGCAAAAACATTGTTCCCATCAATCCCGATTTCAAGCCCAGCACCGTGCTTTACAGCCTCGACGCCTCGGGCAATCTCATCCTCGACGGCTCCGGCAATCCCATCGACATCGTCACCAATCCCGTCACCAGCGGCATCCTCAATTCCATCGGCATGAGTAATATTTTGAGTTTCCAGATCTCCGTGCCGGTGCAACTGGGGGCCGCGCTGGCCCAGTCCATCAGCGCCGGCAACCGCCCCAGCGTCCTGACACCTTACGGCGGCATCCTGGCCGGGGAAGGTGAAAACGTTATTTTCGACTCGTTCGGTTCGCTGGTCACCAACAAGGCGACGACGCTGGGCCGGGGCAAATTCGGCATCGGCCTCAGTTACCAGCACTCGAAATTCGATCAATTCGACGGCAAGCCGATCGGCAATTTGCTCAACCAGTCGACCGTTTCGGTCGAAAACCTTAGCGGCAACTTCGCCGGGGTCGATCTGGTCACCGACGAGCCTTTCATCACGCGCACGGACATGCGGGTGCGCGACGTGGAGTTCAAGGCCGACGTGGTCACGTTGTCGCTGACCTACGGCCTGCTCGAGAGCCTCGACGTGGGCGCCCTCATCCCCTATATCTGGCTCAACACGAGCGGCCGCGCCGAGATGAAGATCGACCAGAGCGTGCATATTCAACCCGTCGATCCCACCAATCCCTTCTTCATCAGCGGAGCCAGTTCTCGTAAATTCAGGGGCAAGTGGGACCGCGATTACGACGGCATCGGCGATGTCATTCTATTCACCAAATGGCAGATCATTTCGCAGGCCGGCCTGCCCAAGCGGATAAAGGGACCGGTCGACCTGGCGTTGCAATTCGAGGTAAAGCTGCCCACCGGCAACGAGGACAAGTTCCTGGGCACCGGCAAGACCGATGTGGCCTTGCGCATGCTCCTGCAGCGCGCCCTCAGCGACCGGCTGCGGGTGCGCGGCGAGTTGGGTTACAATCGTTCGGGCCTGGGCAACAGCTTCAACACGGTCGAATACAAGGTCGGCGGCGAATACATGATCACCGTCAACCTGGCCGGCAGCGTCGAGGTGATCGGCAATTACTCCGAGGAATATCACAATATCATCGACATCATCGGCGGTTTGAAATATTCCATCTCGCGCGATCTTAAAGTGTTTGCCGGCCTACGCGGACCGCTCAATGACAATGGCCTGCGTTACCCCTACAGCCCGATCCTGGGCGTGGAATACACCTTCAGTCGCGGACCGCGTGCCGAGATGGCCAGCCTCCAGCCGACGCCCGCCGAAGCCGCCACGCCTGCGGCCGCGCCGGAAGCCAAGCCGGTGGAGCAGCCGGCAAAACCGGCCGAGGGACAATTCATCCAGACGGCGCCCCTGACGGTGGAGAAACCGGCGGCGGTCGCGACGCCGGTGGCCCAGCCGGCGCCGGCCGTCAGCGTTCCCGCACCGGCCGGGCCGCCCCCCGCGGCCTCGCTGCCCTTGCCGACGGGACGTCCGCGTTAACCGTGAGCGGTCAGGGCCGGGAAGGCGTGACATAGGCGGATCATCCGCGAGAGGAATCTCATCTCATTTCTGGAAAACACAACGCGCGCGGCACTGCCGCCCGCAAGCCGATTCAGCAGGCGAGGTGGAGTCATGTATACAACGTCTAGGAATTATGTTCACCGGCTTTGGCAGATCGCCCTCGCGCTGGCAACCCTCGTGGTGTGGGGCGCCGGCGCGGCAACCGCCCAGGTCGCCGTAATCATCGCGCCGGCGGCCAACGACGAGGTCCGCGGCGACGGCGCCGACGACAAAAACTTGATTCGCTGGACGATCAGCCAGGCGCCCGATTTTCAGTATATTATTCAAATCACCGAGATGGATCAGTCCAACCCGAGCCAGCCGATCGCTTCACCGATCTCTTTTACCATCCCCTTCCCCCAAAGTCCGGGTTCGGGGATCGTCAACGAAGGCAACAACACGTACTCGCTCCCGTTCGATTTCAACCGTTCCGAATTGAGCGCCGTCGGCTCGGGATTGTTCCGGATCACCTTGCGCGCCACGTCGTTCGGCGGGGCGTTCGACACGATCTCCGATCCGGTTCTCTATAACAAGGGTCGTCCGCATCCGGCCTTTTCGATGAACACCGACGACCCGGCCCACGTCAAATTCACCCTCAACGCCGGTGATCCCGACGCGACTCCCGATTACCGATATCGGCTCTCGTTCGCGCGCGTGGGCGGGGGCTCGGCTCCCGGACCCATGACGTTCACCACCAACGCGACCAGCGTCAACGAGAGCGCCTTCGCCAACCTGGCGCTGGCGGCCGGCGCGGTTTACGACGTCACCCTGGAAGTCTCCGACACCCAGAATCAGCCCGTGGCCTTCGCCGGTCAGGGGCTTTCCAAGTCCATCACCCAGCAGGTGGTCGTGAACGCGCCCCCTGTAGTCGCCATTCAGTCGCCGCCCTCCGGAACGGTGATCAACGCGCCCAATCTGCCTTATTCGTCGCCATTTGACATTACGGCGACCGACGACTCGGGCCAGCCCATCAACCTTGAGGTCGATGTCAATGGCGACGGAGTGCCCGAAGCCACCGGCGTGGTCGCCAGCGGCGGCACGACGACGATCAACGTCCCCTTCACCACCTCCGGCGCCAAAACCGTCCGAGTGCGCGTCACCGCCGTTCCGG
>JAMCWS010000081.1:0-1072 GCA_023480605.1 bacterium | reverse complement strand
GTCTCCTGCGCGCCGAAGCTGAGGACGTAGTCGCCCTCGGAGGCGTAGGTGTGCGGCACGCCGAACTGGACCTGGTGGATGGTGCCCGGCGCGGGCGGGGTGCTGGGCGATGTGGTGAAATCCTCGGAATTGGTAAAACGCCACTTCAGCCAGAGCGGCATGTGGTTTTGGCGCACCTCGTTGGTGGCCCGGAAGGTTACCTGCACCAATGAAATGCCGGCCTCGATCGTCCAGGTTCTGGTGGCGGGATTGTAAGTGCCGGGTTGGATGTCGAGGATTTCGGTCTGGGGGATATCGTTGACGATGATGTTGCGCGTCACCGCCGTTCCGGGCAGAAGATTCTCATCGGTGGCGTCGATGCGGACAGTGTAGTTGCCGGCGGCGTCGAAGGGAACGGGGATGTCGGTTTGCACGCCGTTGACCACCGGGAAAACCACGTCGGGTATCGAGTCGTTGTCCCGGTCGATATTGACCGTCAGCAGACTGCTGAAATCGTCGGTCACCGTGACGGCAAAGGTGACGAACGTGGGCGAACCGGCAAAGGTGAAGACGGAATTGGCCGACGGCCCATTGATCGTGACCTGGGGCGGCGCGTCGAGCCGGATTGTGCGCGTGACCGGGGCGCCGCTGACGTCGTCGCCGTCGGTCGGCGTGGCGGTCACGTGGACCGTTCCCGGAACCAGCACGGACAATTGTATAAAGGCCGGCTGGCCGTTGTCGACGACGTCGATCTGGTCGGGAACGGAATCGCCGTCGAGATCGAAGGAGACCGTGATCTGCGCGCTGAAGTCGTCGGTGGCGGTGATCGTGAAGGGCACAAGGGTCGGCGAACCGGTGAAGGCGAATTTGGCGTCTTCGGCCGGGCTTTCGATTGCGACCGACGGGGGCAGGTTGAGGCGGACGTCCACCGAGACGTAATCGCCGTAAAGGTTGAGGCTGTCTTTGCCGCGCACTCGGACGGTTTTGGCGCCGGAGGTGGTGAAGGGGACGTTGATCGTCGTCGTGCCGCCGCTGGCGACCACGCCGGTGGCTTCGGGCACTCCGTCGCCATTGACATCGACCTCAAGGTTGA
>JAMCWS010000293.1 GCA_023480605.1 bacterium | reverse complement strand
CGTCAACGCGTCGGGGCCCCAATAATAATCGCCGTTGCCGGGGGTTAGGGCGTCGAATCCGATCCGGCGCATGACTTCGAAGTTTGCGGCGCCGCCCGACCAGTTCGTCAGCGCGTCGCCGCGCGAGAGGATGTCGCCGGCGTGAAGCAAGAGGACGCGGCCGGGATTCGCGGCCCGTTCGCGGGCGACGAGCGTCGCCAGGCGCGCCGCGCCGCCGTGGCGGCCATCGGCGGTCTGTTCGGCGGAAAAGAGATGGCCATGGGTGTCGTTTTCGTGGAGGATAACGATCTCCTGCGCCCCCGCGCCCCAGGCGGTGAGGATAAGCAGGCCGGCCAGCAGGATTGGGTTAAGACGAGGCATGGATTATTCGACTTTAGTTTGCGGTCGGTTGGGCGGAAAGAACCTCCTTCAGTGCGGCCAGGCAGCGGCGATTTTCGGCGGGGGCGCCGACCGAGATTCTCAGGCAACTGGACAGACCGTAGCCGCCCATCGGACGAGTGACGACGCCGCGTTCGAGCAATGTCTGGAACACCTCGTTTCCGTTGCGATGCAAGTCCGTCAGGATGAAGTTGGCCCGGCTGGGCCAGGTGGCGCACCCGAGCGCCCGCAGCCCTTTTTCGAGTTGGGCCAATCCGCGGGCGTTGGCCTGGACGGTCCGGCGCACGTGGGCCGCGTCATCCAGCGCCGCCAGCGCGGCGGCCTGCGCCAGCCGACTGGTGTTGAATGGGGGACGGATACGGTCGAGGTCGTTGACGATTTCCGGCCGGGCGGCGGCATAACCGATCCGCAGACCGGCCAGGCCGTAGGCCTTGGAAAAGGTGCGCGTCACCACGAGATTCGGGAAAGCGGCGCGCAGGGCAAAGCCGTCGACGTAACCGGGATCGCCGGCGGCGAACTCGTGATAAGCCTGGTCGAGGACGACAATGACACGCGGGGGGATTTTCTTGAGAAAAGTGGTCAAATCGCGCCGCGCGACGATCGTGCCGGTGGGATTGCAGGGCACGTCGAGGCAGATCATCGCCGTGGCCGGACCGACGGCCGCCGCGATCGCCTTGAGGTCGTGGCGCATGTCCTTCATCGGCACGAGCCTCGTTTGCGCGCCGGCCAGTTCCGCCGCCATGCGGTAACGCACGAAGGCGTGGTCGGAGGTGATCAGTTCAAGACCCGGCCGCAAATAGGCCAGTGCGAGGAAGACGACGATCTCGTCGGAGCCGTTGCCTAGAATGAGTTCCGCGGGGGCGACGCCCAACCGGGC
The DNA here is from genome assembly GCA_023480605.1 of bacterium. GTDB lineage: Bacteria > Sumerlaeota > Sumerlaeia > MVZB01 > MVZB01 > JAMCWS01. Next base: position 11,046 of record JAMCWS010000293.1, on the reverse strand, counting down.
GGCCAGCGCCGCCTTGAGATAAAAACCGGAGCCGTCGGGGTAGAGGTGCATCTCGCCGGCGACGGCGGCCATGGCCTTGAGCGCGCGCGGCGACGGGCCGTTGGGATTTTCATTCGACGCCAGCTTGATGACGCTTTCGAGGCCGTATTCGCGCTGGACTTCCTCGATGGGCTTGCCCGGCGGATAGGGCGCCAGGTTCGCCAGGTGCGGATTGATCGCGGGCGGCGGCACGGAATTACGGGCCATGGGTCGTGTTAATCCTTTCGTGCATTCCCCCAAAAGGCTGATTATGTCGGCTTGCCGCGCGGGAGTCAACGAGAGGCTGAAGACGTCCCGGCGCCATTAAATGGTGGATAACGTACCGTGGCTGGCGCATAGTGGCGCCATGAGCGCGGCCCCGCTGAGGGCGGACATACTTTCCGTGGAGGATTTCCGCACCATGTCTTCCATCCGGCGACGCGACTTCCTGAAATATGGCGCGGGCGCGCTGGCCGGCGCCGCGCTGGGCAACGCGCCCTGGCCGGCGGGCGCCGCGCCGGCGACGCCGCCCGCCGTGCCGATCCGTCCGAACCTGGTTTTCGTCATGGCCGACCAGTGGCGGCGCCAGGCCATCGGCGCCATGGGCATGGACCCGGTCCTGACGCCCAACCTGGACCGGTTCGCCGGCCAGGGCCTGCTTTTCGAAAAGGCCGTCGCCGCCATCCCGATCTGCACCCCCAACCGCGCCTGCCTGCTGACCGGGCGCTACCCCCACTCGACCGGCGTGACCAGCAACGACATCGCCCTGCCCACCAACGGGGTCGAATCGATCTCCGAAGTGCTCGCCGGCCAGGGCTACCAGACGGGCTACATCGGCAAGTGGCACCTCGACGGGGGTGAACTCCAAAATCGCTTCGTGCCGCCCGGCCCGCGCCGCCAGGGATTTGAATTCTTCCTTTCCAACGGCTGCAACCACGAGCACTTCGGCGGCAAATACTGGAAGGGCGACGACCCGACGCCGATCCTCAACACGCGCTGGCAGCCCGACTTCGAAACCGACGCGGCGCTGGACTACCTGCGCGCCCGCGACCGCTCCCGGCCGCTCGCGCTCTTTGTCTCCTGGAGTCCGCCCCACACGGGCGGCGGCGCGCACTACACCCGCGACAAGGGCGTCGGCAAGGGCAACCACTGGACGATCTATGCCGCGCCCGACCGTTTCGAGGCGCTCTACCGGGGCAAACCTCTGGCGCGCCGCCCAAACGTCGAAGGCGATTACGCCCAGCAGTGCCTGCCCGGTTATTTCGGCGCCTGCACATCACTCGACGAGAATTTCGGCCGCATCCTGAAATGCCTTGATGACGAGGGGCTGGCGGGTGATACGCTGGTCGTCTTCACGGCCGACCACGGCGAGATGATGGGTTCCCAGGGCCGCATGACCAAGGGTATCTGGTTCGAGGAATCGATCGGCGTTCCGCTCATCATGCGCCTGCCCGGCTTGGTCAAAACCGGCCGCAGCGCCGTGCCGGCCAGCAGTATCGACCTGATGCCGACCATCCTCGGCCTCCTGGGCGCGCCGATCCCGGCCTCCGTAAACGGCACGGACCTGAGCCCCGTGGCGCGCGGTCGGGAGGGGGCGGCCGACGGGGAGCGCCACCTCTTCCTGTCGTTCGACAAGGGCCTGGTCACCGAGGCCGACCGCTTCTGGCGAGCGGTCTATACGGGCCGCTACACCTATGTCGTCGCCGACGGCGCACCATCCTATCGACCCATCACCCGCGACGGCCTTGTCCTCTACGACAACGAAGCCGATCCCTACCAAATGCATCCGATCTACCGCGGCCAGGGCCAGGACGCTCTCATCGACCAGTTGCACGGAGAACTGGAAACCTGGATCGCGAGCCTGGGCGACGACTTCCTCGAAAAGCGGTGGGCCGGCGGACCGGCGGGCCAGGCGACAAAGCCGCCGCGCGCGCGATCTCAACGGGCCTGACCGAAAACCACGGCGGACCGTAAATACGTACCCTTCACATAAAGAGAATTAGCCACGAAAAAACACGAAAGAACACGAATTTCAATGATCCGTATAAGGTGGCGCCTGTATCCGCCGGGTGAACTTTTGTTCGCTCGTTTACACAATATATCGTGCATTTCTTGTCATTTCGTGGCCAGTAAATGCTGTATCCAGGATCATTCACGAAAGGATTCAAGCCATCATGAAAACAGTCATCATCGGCGCGGGCAGCGCCTTCGGGCGACGGCTGTCGATCGACATACTCTCGCGCCCGCCGCTCAGCGGAACCGAAATCGGCCTGTGCGACATCGATCCCGAGCGGCTCGAAGTGGTGCGCGCCTTCGTCGACGCGGCCATCGCCCACAACAAGGCGCCGGGGCGGGTGACCGCCTCGACCGAGCGGCGCGACTTGCTCGCCGGCGCCGATTTTGTCGTGATTGCCGTCTCGATCGGGGGACCGGCCTATTACGACAAACCCTATGAAGACGAGATGGGCATCCCGATCAAATACGGCATCAACCAGACCATCGGCGACACGGTCGGGCCGGGCGGCATCATGCGGGCCCTGCGCACCGCGCCGGCGCTGAGGGAGATGGTGCGCGACATCAACGAGCTGTGCCCCGGCGCGCTGATCATCAACTATACCAATCCCATGGCCATGCTGACCTGGGTGCTCAACGAGTGGGCCGAGGGACCCGTCATCGGGCTTTGTCACGGCGTTCAGGGCACCTCGAAGGAACTGGCCCACCTTATTGGCGCGCCCTACGAGGAGACCGACCATTGGGTGGCGGGCATCAACCACATGGCGTGGTTCCTGCGCTTCACCCACAATCGCCAGGACGCCTACCCGCGCCTGCGCGAGGCGATGGCCGACCCGGCGAAATACAAAACCGATCCGATCCGGTTCGAGATGATGCGCCATTTCGGTTATTTCTGCACCGAGAGCTCGCGCCACACCGCCGAATATGTTCCCTATTTCCGGGGCGACGGGCTTGGCGTCGCCGACATCAAGGCCTTCTCGGAACGGGTGCGCAAGAACCGCCAGTCGTGGTTCGAGGACATGGGCGTGGCGCGGTCCAAAGCCAACAGCCTCGAATTGATCCGCTCGCACGAATATGCCTCGGGCATCATGGAAGCGATGATGACCGGCGAGGTGATGCGCTTCAACGGCAACGTGATGAATGAAGGCCCGGGGGGGCTGATCGACAATCTGCCGCCGGACTGCTGCGTCGAGGTGCCCTGCCTGACCGACGCCGGCGGCATCCACCCCTGCCGGGTGGGATCGCTGCCGCCCCAGTGCGCGGCCCTGTGCCGCACCAACGTCAACGTTCAGGAATTGACCGTGCGGGCCATCCTCGACCGCGACCGCGAGGCGGGCTTCCAGGCGATGCTCCTCGACCCGCTGACCTCCTCGACGCTCTCGCTGAGCAAGGCGCGCGAGATGTTCGAAGAAATGTGGGCCGCCGAAACGCACCTGCTCGGCTATTACGAAAAATCGTGCCCGTCCTCGTGAATTGATGGGACCGATGGGACGTATGGGACCGATGAGACATCCGGGGCGTGGGAAATATAGGCAGGGCGTTGGTGGCTGGGGGGGAGAACCGAGCCAATTTCGCTTGCGCCAAACGCTTTCAGGCGTTCCCGTTTGGTCGGGTCATCAAAAGGAGGGTGGCGGCATGAACACGGTTGGCGTCCGCAAAGCCGTGCGTGGAACCGCGGATTCGACGCTCCGGTCCGAGGTTGCGCGCTTGATTGGACTAATGCTGTGGGCGGCCATCGGCGCTGGCGTTCCGGCGGCCGCCGCGGCGGCAGGTGCCGGCGAAGCCGGTCGCGAGGGGCTGCGGCCGACGGATCCGAGCGGATTCTTCGTCACACCGGAGCGGCCGGCGACGCTTGAGTGGCGGTACGCGCCGCCGCCGGACTCTTCCCGGGAGCCAGGGGGCGGATTGTCGTACGCCATCACCGATTACGAAGGTAAACAGGTCGGGAGCGGCCAGGCGGCCATCGGTCCCGATGGCGGCGTCTCGGCCGTGGTCACGCTCGATCCGGGTTTTTATGAGATCGTTTTCGCGAAGACGGGCGAAAGGTTCGGCGTCGCGGCCGTTGCGCCGCCGCCCGGGGCGCCTGATCCCTTCTTTTGCATCGACGCCGGCCTCTCGTGGCTGGCGCCGCCCGAGTCCTGGCCGGGACTGGTGAAGGCGCTGCGCCGGGTCGGGGTTGCGATGGCGCGCGAACGTTTCAACCTGGGTTCGATGCGACCCTGGCCCAACCGCTGGAACGAAAGGGCTCTCGCTCACAACAGCGAGGTGCGCAGGATTTACACCGCGCAGGGAGTGCCGATTCTGGAGCTCTCGCACGACGCCCCTTACTGGATGCGCCTGGAAAATATCCCCGAAAAAATCGACGACGTCCGCAAGCTCACCGAAGAAGCCGATCAGAACAGGTATCCGCAAAAACTCGCCGCTTATGAACAAATCATGGCCGATCTGGCCGGGCGCTGGCGCGATAGCTGGGGCGCGCTTGAAGGCTGGAACGAACCGGATATCAAGTTCGGCGCCTACCTGCCGGCCGACCAGTATGTTCCCCTGGTCAAGGCCCTGGCCTACATGCTTCAAGAGACTGGCACGCGGGTGCCGATGGTGGGCGGCGTTTTCACCGGCATTCAACCGGTGGATTACATGACCGGCTGCGCGCGCAACGGCTTGCTCGACGTGGTCGACGCCGTAAGCTTCCACTTTTACGGCCCCGCCGCGCACATGGAGGAACTGGTTGAGAAACATCGTTCCTGGTTGGCAGCCAACCGAAAGCACGGCATGCCGCTCTGGATCACCGAGTGCGGAAAGCCCTGGGAGAAGGGACCGGCGCGCCCCCCCCGGACGCAGGCCGCCGACAGCGCGCTCGACATCACGATGAAGGCGGTCGAATCGCGCGCCTGCGGCGTCGCCCGCTTTTTCGCCTTCGTTTACCCGTATTACGAAGAGGGCGCCAAGAACTTCGGTATGATGGGCAAGGAAATGACCCCCACCGCGCTGATGGGAGCCTATGCCGAATGCCTTCGGCGGCTGTCGGGAACGCGTTACCTGGGCGATCTGAAAACCGACGACGGCCGCATCATGCGGGCGCGCGTCTTCGCCCCGGCCGGCGCATCCGGTTCGGGGTCCGCGACCGTGGTCCTTTACACTGGCAAGGTTCGCGAAGGAGCGACGGTCAAGGCGGGGCTGCAACCCCAGGCCATCCACGGCATCGACGGACGGGAGCTGGCGTCGGCCGCCGACGGGTCGGTTCCCATCCCCGACGGCCTCGCCTACCTGACCGTCGATCGGGCGGCGCTGGCGGAGCGCCTGATAACCGAAACCTCGGCCATGAAACTCAACCGACTGGCGCAACCGGTCTGGCCGCCGCGCGGGCCGGTCGATCCCATCGTTTTGCAGCCCATGGTCGATCTGGCCAAGGTTCAGGCCCGGCCCACCGGATACCAGCTTGCGGTCGATTCACAATCGAAAATCCGTTTGGGCGTCCACATCGCCAACCTGTCGGCGGAACGGCGCGAGTTGCGAATTAGTTACCTTTGGATGGGGGAGGGCGGGCCGGGAACCGAACCCGTGCCGCTCAATGGCCAACCCGTCACGGTGAGCGTCGAGCCCCGGAGCACTTCGGATATCTGGTCGGGTCTGGACCTGGCGGGAAAGCTGGCAAGCGACCATATGCGCTGGCTTGAAGTCAGAGCCCAGTCCGCCGGTCAGGAGGCGCCGGTCAGCCGCCTCGCCATGCAATTGAAAATCGAACCGACGCTCGACAGCCTGCTCGGTCTTTTTGGCGAAAAAGTCCCGTTGTCGCTGGGTCCGGTCGAAAACTGGCAACCCGCCATGCCGGCCGGCGGGCGGATGAAAATGGATGTGACCGACGAGAGTTGGAAAATGGCCGTCACCTTCGGCAAAGGCGACAAGTGGGCCTACCCGCGATTCGCCCTGCCGGCCGGCGTGGACCTGAGCAAGTATGAAGGTATTGTCGCGCGGGTGCGCCTTGAATCGTCGGGCGACGCCAGGTTGATGCTGTTCGAGCAGAATCCCGCGGGCACTTACGGATACTACACGGCCGGCGGCATCGGGACCGGCGACGGCCGGTGGCACGCCGTCTACATTCCTTTCGCTTCGCTTGACAAACTGTCGAACATGGCCGAACCGGAGGGAAGCCTCGATCTGGACAAGGTTCACTCGTTATCGTTCGGCATCAACACCGAACGACGCGAAAATATGCTTCAGGTGAGCGACGTCTGTCTCGTCGGCGGCCGGAAATAAAAGGCGCCGCGCGGTGTGGTCTACATTCCCGCGCAAACCGTCCGCATTAGCCGTCCGGCTAACCGAACGGCGTAAGGGAGAGCCGTCCCCGATGTGAACAAGGCCGGCGCGGGAGCCGGCCCTCCGGTCTTGCGAAACCGCATGGATTTCAGGCCCGGTCCCTGATCGCGGCGATCCCTTCCTTGCTGGCGCAATGGGCGCAGCAATAAATGGCCCCATCGCTCTCGACGCCGTGACCGATGATGTGGGTGCCGCAGTGCCCGCACAAGGGCGCCATCGTCTGAATAGCGCACTCGAAGCAGTCAAACGTGTGCGTCTCGCCGTTCTTCACGATCTTGATGCACTTGTCGTATTCGTTACCGCAAACCTCGCAACGATCCATCGTATCACCCCCCCTTCCTATGTAATGGCATAGTTCGATTTTACCACGGGGCGAAGGGGTTAAAAGAAAAATATGTCCGCCTGCGGGGGCACGCGTGCACGACTGGCGATAGTATGAGAGATACGGCTATCAAAGACGCGATTTGCGTGATAAACTGAACGAAATGTCGAAGGGGGAGTGTGTCGCGCTCTCCCCGCATCCGTACCATATATAGGAACAAGGCCAAATGAAAAAGTATCGCGGATTCATCATTCCGCTGGCGCTGGCGGTCGTTCTGGCGGGCGCGCCGGCAAGCCGGGGAGCCAAATTGTTCGACAAGGCGGCGCCGCTTAAGGTCGCCCATTGGGTGAAGGACGGTCCGGTTACGCTGACGCCGGGCCATGTTTACGTGGTCGAATTCTGGGCGACCTGGTGCCCGCCCTGCCGTGAAAGCATACCGCACCTGACCGAGCTGGCGAAAAAATACCAGGGCAGGATCACGTTCATCGGCATCAGCGACGAGGCATTGGATATCGTTAAATCCTTCGTTGAAAAAATGGGCGACAAAATGGACTACCACGTGGCCGTCGACGACAAACAGGCCACGACCAAGGGTTACATGGCGGCATACGGCATCGACACCATCCCCCACGCCTTCATCGTGGATAAAAACGGCAACGTGGCCTGGCAAGGCAATCCCCTCGAGGGGCTTGAGCCGGTGCTCGAGCAAGTGCTTGCGGGCAAACTCGACAAGGAAACGGCCGTCAAAAAAGAGAAAATGAACGAACTAGCCATGCAATATCTGCGCCTCGCCATGGGGGGCGAGCAGCAAAAAGCGCAGGCCGATCCGCTGGGCCGGCAGTTGCTTGAGTTGGGGAATGCCGACCCGATGCTGCTGAGCAATTTCGCCTGGACCATCGTCAAGGCTCCCGCGCTCAAGTATCGCGACCGCGACCTGTCCGTCGAGGCCGCCAAGAAGGCTTTCGATCTAACCAAGGGTCAAGATCCGCTGATCACAGGTATCTACGCCGGTGTGCTGCACGAAATGGGCCGCGACAGCGAGGCGATTCCTTTGCAGAAAAAGGCCATCGCCCTGGCCACGGACGCCCGGATGAAGTCGTATCTTCAGAACGTCCTGGCCGAAATGGAAAAAACCACCGGCCGCGCCGACACGCCGACCACGGGGAGCAAGCAGGTCGGCGGGGCGGTCAAATAATCTGACGCCACGCGGTATCTTAAAACGCGCGCGGGCGCGCTGCGGCGACGGCGCGGTGCCGGACTTGACAGATGCGGCCGTTTCCGGGATGGTGGGAGGGATTAGTCCGCCGCCGGAAGGCTTTGGCCATCGGATGGTTCCCCTTCCCGGCGACTTCCCGTCCCGGTTGTCCGGATCATGCCGCTTCCCGCCAATTCCTTCACGTCCGTTCGCGCCCGCCGACGTTGGCGCATTCCGGCCGCCATGGCGTTGGGCGTCTGCGGATTGCTGCCGGCGCCGGCGGCCCTTGCGGCCGAAGCGGCCGCCGCCACGCACGACGCTTTCGTGCCGTCGCCGGTGTGGGCTTTTCCCTTCCTGGCCCTGCTGCTCGCGATCGCCGTTTTCCCGCTCGTATCGACCCTCGAGCACTGGTGGGAGCGCAACCGGAACAAATTCCTGGTGGCCGGCGTTTTGGGGGCGCTGACCTGCGTCTATTACGGCTTGCGCGGCCATGGCCTGCACGGCTCGGAACCGGGCCTTGCGGCGTTGGGCAGTCTCCTGAAGCACTCCGTCCTCATCGACTATATCCCGTTCATCGTGCTCCTCTTCTCGCTTTACACGATCAGCGGGGGCATCCGGCTTTCGGGCGACATCCCGGCCCATCCGCTCACCAACACCGGCTTCCTTCTGGTTGGCGGGTTGCTGGCCAGCCTGATCGGCACGACCGGCGCCTCGATGCTTCTCATCCGGCCGCTGCTCCAGGTCAACGGCGAACGCAAACACGTCAAACACACGGTAATATTTTTTATTTTTCTGGTCAGCAACATCGGCGGCGCGCTGCTGCCCGTCGGCGATCCCCCGCTTTTCATGGGCTACCTGCGCGGGGTGCCCTTCCTCTGGACGCTGCACCTCACCCCCGAGTGGCTGGTGTGCAGTTCGATTCTGCTGGTGGTCTACTACGCCATGGACCATTTCGCCTACAAGCACGAGGATTTGTCGAGCCTGAAACTCGACGAGGCGGTGCGTGTGCCGCTGCGCCTGGAGGGCAAGCGGAATTTCGTGCTGCTGCTGGGAGTGGTGTTGGCCGTCGCGTTGCTCGTGCCGGGCAAGACTTATCTGGGCTGGACAGTGCCCGACGTCTATCTGCGCGAGATTGTCCAGCTCGTTCTGGCGGGTCTGAGCATGGTGCTGACCGACCGGGCCATCCGCCGGGCCAACCACTTCAACTTTCATGCCATCACCGAAGTGGCGGCGCTCTTCATCGGCATCTTCATCACCATGCAGGTTCCCATCGAGATCCTGCAGGTCCTGGGGCCGCGGTTGGGGCTCGATACGCCCCGGCACTTTTACTGGTTTTCGGGCGCCCTTTCGAGTTTCCTCGACAACACGCCGACTTATGTGGTTTTTTTCGAGGCCGCCGGCGGACTGACGAGCCATGGCATGCCGGTCATGACCGGCCTTAAAACGCTGACCGGCGGCATTCCGATCCCGATGCTGGAAGCGATCTCGCTGGGTTCGGTGTTCATGGGCGCCAACACCTACATCGGCAACGGGCCGAATTTCCTGGTTAAAAGCATCGCGGAAAGCCGCGGCATCAAAATGCCCAGCTTTTTCGGCTATACGCTTTACAGCCTGGCGCTCCTCATGCCGATCTTCGTCATCATCTCGCTGGTTTTTTTCCGGGATTAAGGCGTGGCCGCCCGAGCTTCATCAATCACGCCGGCCTCATCCCAGCCCGATATCCCCGAACCACTCCCTCATACGTCCATTGCGTCTTGCCGTCCTTTACCCGCCGTTCTCGGGTCGACCTTCCCGGCGTTCGAACAGGTCGTATTTGATCATTTTATTGTGGAGACTCTTGCGGCTGATGCCGAGTAGGTCGGCTGTTTCCTGGCGCCGGCCGTTCGTGGCTTCCAGGGCGGCCTTGATGACCCGGCACTCCTCGATTTCGGTGATTCGTTCGATTCGGCGAGACAGCAGGTAGTCGATTTCCCCGGCGGAGAGCTCCGGCCGGGTGGATCCGTGGGTGTGGCCGTTGCCGTTGGGGTGAAGGCCGTGGAAGCCGTTGACCCCGCCGCGCCCCATCATGGCGGGGGCCGTCCGGCCCGCGTTGCCTGGCACGGCCCGCAGCGAGTCGGGGAACGCCGCGGGTTCGATCAACGTTCCCGTGGCCATGACGACGGCCCGCTGGATCGTGTTTTCGAGTTCGCGCACGTTGCCCGGCCACGCGTGGCGTTCGAGGACGGCCATCGCCTCGGGGGTCAGTCCCTGAACGCGCTTGCCGAATCGGGCATTGAAGACGCCGACGAAAAAATGAGCCAAGGCCGGCAGGTCTTCCATGCGTTCGCGCAGGGGAGGTATGTGGATCGGCACGACGTTGATGCGGAAGAATAAATCCTCGCGGAACGACTTGGCTCCAACCATTTCGGCCAGGTTGCGATTGGTGGCCGCCAGGACGCGGATGTCGACCGGACGGGGTTTGTTCGAGCCGATCCGCTCGATTTCGTGTTCCTGGAGGACGCGCAGGAGCTTGGCTTGCAGGGCCGGGGGCATTTCGCCGATTTCGTCGAGCAGAATGGTGCCGGCGCCGGCCGCCTCGAATTTGCCCGCCCGAGCGAACGTCGCGCCGGTGAACGCCCCTTTCTCGTGACCGAATAACTCGCTCTCGAGCAGCGGCTCGGGAATTGCCGCGCAGTTGACGGTGACGAACGGGCCCTCGCGCCGCGGGCTGCCGGCGTGGATGGCCTGTGCCACCAGTTCTTTGCCGGTGCCGCTTTCGCCGGTGATGAGCACCGTGACGTCGTGGCCCGCCACCCGGTCGACCAGCGAGTAGACCTGGCGCATGGCGGCGCTCTCGCCCACCATGCCCGCCACCCGTTCGCCGGACGGGGGGCGGTTCTGGAGTTCATGGACCTGGCGGAGGAGGCGCTGCCTCTCCAGCGCGCGCAGCAGGACGATGCGCAGTTCCTCGATGTTGAACGGCTTGGTGAAGTAATCGTAGGCCCCCGCTTTGACGGCTTCGATGGCCAGCCGCTGCGATCCGAAAGCCGTCACCATGATGGCCAGCGCGTCGGGATAGGCCGCGCGGATTTCGCGCAACGCATCCAGGCCGCTCAGGCGGGGCATTTTCATGTCGAGCAGATAAAGGTCATAACCGTTGGCCAGGGCCTTGTCCACCGCCTCGCGCCCGTCTTCGGCCTCG
>JAMCWS010000141.1 GCA_023480605.1 bacterium | reverse complement strand
AGTTGTGGAAACGGTGAATGAGCCGGAATTTCCGCTGCGGATCGTCTTTGAGGGCGTCGCGGATCCCTTCGCCGTAAGTCCTCCAGAGCCATTGCTCTTTCGTGAGTCCGCCGAGGCTGCCCTCCGGCATGCCTTCGCCGGCGGTGATGCCGAGTCCGGCCAACAGCGGGTAGGTCTTCACGGTCTCGCGGACGCTGGCGCGGAAATACTCGATCGTGCGCGGCGCGCCTTTGTCGGCGGTGATGCCGTCTTTGCCTTCGGCTCCGTGCAGAAAGACGTTCCAGGTGAACCAGTAGACGTCCACGCCGCGGTCCTTCGCCAGTTGCATGACCTCGCGCCAGAACTGCATTTTTTCGGGCATGGTCATCTTCCGCACCACCTCGTGTCGGGCGAGCATTTCGGGCTTGACGAAGTTGTTGCCGTTACCGTCGAAATTCTCGTCCAACCTGGCCGTGGTGCGCCAGACGTCCTCGAGCGCCACGTGCGGAAACTCCGGCACCTGCACGATGCTGGGGAAGGGATGCAGACTCCAGAGCGTCAGGACGTTGTAGCGGTGGCGGGCCATGTCGTCCAGGAACTCGCGCCAGAAATCCATGCTCCACATTTCCGGGATGTTCGCCTGCGCGGCGTCGGAAGGATCGGTGTAACTGGGCGTGCGCAAATCGAGCGGGATGTTGAGCTTGAGGCCGCGCCGGGCGATGTGCGGCGCGTGGTCGGAATCGCGCAGGGAGTCGAGCGAGCCGGTGCAGATGGCCTCGGCCACGTCCAGTCCGCCGTACATCACCCCGGCGGCGTCGGCGCCGAGTACCGCGATCGTCGCGCCGCCCTGTCCGCGCCGGACCCGGATGCCGTAGCTTTGCGGAACGGCTTGCGCGCCGGCCGGTGCACCGACGGCGAGCGTGATCCGAACCGTCTCCGCGAAGGGTTTGACATCGGCGCCGAGCACGGTCAGGCCGCGCTGGGCGGCCGCGCGGCGGATTTCCTTCGCGGCGAACCGTCCCGGACCGGCCGCCGCGGCGTCGACCGTGAGCGTAAGCGTCGGCGCGGCGAAAGCCGGGCCGGACAGGATGCATGAAAGCGCGGAGAACAGTGTGATGGCGTATTTCATGGCGGCATAACCCCTTGGAAGGTTCAATTGGATTCCGCGATGCGGCGGCCCCCGATACCGGACGGCGCCGTCTCGCACGGCGCCGACGGCGGTGGGTCCATTGACCGGGTGCGGCGGTTCACGCGCCGGACGCGGATCTCCGGACCGGCCCCGGTTCATTTCCGCCCGAACGGCTCGGAAAAAACCAGAATGCACCCATGGTAGCTTCGGGCTTCTCTTCGGGCAAGTGGCCAACCACCATGACCGAGCATCGTTTTTGCCGTCTGTCCGTTTCAGAATTGACAGGCCGGGGGCAATCGCTTTGAATTGCGGCAACATAAACCGATCGAGGCTGAATAATGAAAGCGGTGCATACTCAGTATGTGCTGGCCAACAAGAGATCTCAATGGGTAGCCGCCAGTGTCGTTTACCTGGTTTGCTTCTGTTTCTTCATGTGGTATCACGCGGTGCGCGGCAAATCGCCTTCGTTGCTGACGACGGAGAAGTGCACGGCCATCGCCTCGGTTTGCTGTCTTGCGCTGGCGCTGGCGTTCGGACCTTTGTCGCGATTCATGCCGGCCATCGTCGATTTGTTGCCGTATCGCCGCGTTTTGGGTATAACGGCGGCGCTCATGTCGATCCCTCACGTCTTGCTGGTGTTCATTTACCTGCCCCTGGGATTCCCGCAGGAATATTCGCCGAAATACCCATACAGTTGGCACATAGACCATTGGTTCACCATCGTTATTGGGTTCGCGTGTTTCGTGTTGCTCCTGTCGATCACTGCGTATTCATATCCGCCGGGACGGCGCAGACTTGGCGAACGCAAGTGGCTGGTTCTCCAAAAGTTCGCCTACCTGGCCATGATTCTCGTCGCGTTGCACCTGCTGTCGATGGGCAAGATACCTAAAAACTGGATCCAATGGGTGGAGGAGCGTGATTATCCCGTGCCGCCGGGATCCTTCCCGACGATGATGGTGTGCGTCAGCGCGCTGCTCTTGAAGGCGATAGACTTGGCGATTCATGGGGATTGATTGGTTCACGGGTCGAACAACCATGAAGGCAACGCCCCGGCGGAGCGATAATACAGCGGCAGCCACGTCATCCACGGAATGAACAAAAACGGTGATAAGGAGATATCGAGGAGAGGGCGGAGGATGCCGATTCCGTCGCCCGTTCTCCTTCGACCCCCTCAAAAGAAGTCGAACACTCGTGATTTAAAAGCACGATGACACCAAGGAAGGACATCCGGATGCTGAAGCCAATGGCTAGATCGCCATGGGCGGCGGCGGCCGCCCTGATTCTTCTTCTGACGCGGGCGGCGTGGCCCGTCCCGCCGGCGCAATCGATACCGGTCGATTCCTTGTCGGTCGCCGACTACGCCTCGATCCAAGCCGCGCTCGACGCCAAACCCGGTAAAGTGCTCGATGTGCCCGCCGGCGATTATGTCATCAGTCAACACGTGAAAATCCGGAAGGACGGCTCCGGTCTGACCGGTCCGGGCCGTATCATCCAGAACTCGGTGAACGAGCCGATCGTCGAGATACAAGGCGCAGACTTCGTGCGGCTGGAGGGCCTGACCCTGACACGCCCCGAAGGCAAAATGGACGCCAAGGCCTCGGCGCTCCTAATCGAAGACTGCGACCAGCTCGAATTGCGCGACCTGCGCGTCATCGACAACCGTTCGCAGCAGGCGGCCATCCTGCTCGGTCGCTGCACCGGCGCGCAGATCCTCGACTGCCTGGTGCTCAACTACACCACCGTGGGGATCGACGACCGGACGCCCAGCCCCGACTACGGTTACGCCTTCAACTGCATCGACGGCCACGGCATTCGGGTCACGCGTTCCCGCGGAACGCTGCTGCGCGGCAACCGCATCATTGAAAAGAATCTCTTTCCCACGCCCGAACTCCAACGCCGGCATCACCTGGGAGAATGGGTCAAGCGCGCCCCCAAGCGCGGCGAACTCATGAGCGAGGCGACTTGGAAAAAAGGCTTCGTTTCCAACTGGCATCAGGGCGCGGCAATCCAAGTAACCTCGTCGGATCAAACCGACCTGACCCGACTCCTGGGCAACTACGTCGAAAACGCCGCCCAGGGCTTCGACATTCACTCCGACCACGTGATCATCGCCGACAATATTTTCAAAAACGCCCGCTCGGGAATGAAGGCGATGCACGGCGCGCGCAACGTGCTGATCGCCAACAACCAGTTCATCGGCAGCGACCTGTGGGCGATCCTGCTTCAGCCCGGCACGGCGAGTCACGCCGCCCGGCCGGCCGAAAACGGCAAACCCGCCCTGGAAGCCAATATCGACGGGGGAACGATCATCGTTAACAACATCATCTCGGATTTCGGCCACGGCAACGAATGGTGGGTCTGGAAGGGCGAGGGACCCCGGTTCGGCTCGGACTGCTGCCCCATCCGGCTGCTGCTGGGCCAGCGCAAATACAACGTCCCGCTGCACGATATCATCATCCAGGGCAACATCGTTTACGACAGCGGCCGCGACCAGGTTCTCGTGGACGGCGTGCCGGCGGTCGACCCGCCGCGCTACGGCTATGCCCTCTGGGTGACGCCCGAGTCCAATGGCGGCCCCCGGAACCTTATCGTTAAAGACAATATCTTACATCCGGGTCTGCTGGGGGTCGCCAATCTCGTGTTGCCGCGAGTGGATGCGATGCCCGTCGGCCCCGCGCCTGCCGCGGCGGGCGCTCCGGGGCCGTAAACGGCGCCGGGACGAACGGGAATCGGCGCGGGCGGAGACGCCGCGACGGACCGGAAGGACCACTTCGCATCTTGACAACCGGCACGGGGAAACTCGCCATGCCGGCCAGACCCGCATTATCGCCTCGCGCCCCATCCTGTCATTTTAATGATTATTATCCCCCGATTTCGCGCCATGGATTATGTGATGTCTCATCCGTGCGCGTGTTTATGATCTAATGTACGATCATAATTATAAACGCGGTTTGCCTTTTCGTCTTGACTTTTACGTAAATAAAACCGATTGTGAGTCCGATTTATTTAGCGGTTTTTTTCGCCATGCAATTCATTAGCCGGATACGCCGTTTCGTGCGTGGGACCGATGCGTTCCGACCCGTGTTCCGGAGCGCCAGGGGAGAACTCACGCCTGATTGCGTGATCGCTCGCGGCAGGTCAGGCCCGGCGCTGCTGGAACGCGCGCCTTTCGGGATAATGCCGCGTAATGGACGCCCGCCCTCGTTCGCTTCGAAGACGGACGCTGCCCGAGTCATGCCTTTGAATTTCCAGGGGAGGTCCGCAATCATGAAAAACCAGTTACTCACGCCAGGCGCCGTCGGCATGATGCTGCTGCTCATGGCCTTCGCCGGGAACGAGGTTTGCCGGGGAGCGTCGGGACCGCTGCTCGCGCTCGATCACAAAGCGACGGCGGCCGATCACGCGGCGGCGGATAATTTCGGTTACTCGTTGGCCATCTCCGGCGATACCGCCATCGTCGGCGCCCCCGGTTACAACTCAAATACCGGATGCGCGTATATTTTCGAGCGCTCCGATTCGGGCTGGACCCAGGTCAGAAAATTGACCGCCGCGGACGGCGAGGCGCAGGATTTTTTCGGCCGGGCGGTGGCGATCTCGGGCGACGTGGCGATGGTCGGGGCATATGGCGATGACGATCTCGCTTCCAACTCGGGCGCGGTCTACATGTACGCCCGCTCCGGTTCAGATTGGGCCATGGTTCGCAAACTGACCGATCCGGATGGAGAATCGGAAGATTATTTCGGGTGGTCGGTGGCCCTCGCGGGCAACACGGCCGTGGTCGGCATCCGCCTCGACGACGACATGGGCACGAACGCCGGCGCCGCCTGCGTCTTCCAGCGCGACGCGGGCGGCAACTGGCTGGCGGCGGCGAAATTGACGGCAGTGGACGGGGCCGATTTGGACCAGTTCGGGGCCTCCGTGGCCATCAACGGCGACACCATCCTCGTCGGCGCTTATGGCAACGACGCGGTCGCCGCCGATGGGGGGGCTGCTTACGTCTTCAAGCGCGACGGCTCCGCGTGGACCCAGGTCAAGCGGCTGACCGCCGCCGACGGCGCAGGTCTTGCCTTTTTCGGTTGGTCGGTTTCGATCTCGGACGACACGGCCCTCATCGGGGCGCTCAATGACAATCCGCATGGGCCGCAATCGGGATCGGCTTACGTCTTTCGGCGCGACGAGGGCGGTTCCGAGAACTGGGGTCAGACGGCCAAACTGGCCGGCGCGGAAACGTCGATGGATCACCAGTTCGGTTGCTCGGTGGCCGTATCCGGCGACGTGGCGCTCATCGGCGCCAGCGGTGACACCACCCCCGATATTGGCGCGGGGGCGGCCTATCTCTTCCTGCGCGACGATTCGGGCGCCTGGCGGCAGGCGGCCTATCTGAAGGCGCGGGATGCGGCCGGCGGCGACAATTTCGGATTTGCCGTGGCCCTGTCGGGCGACACTGGCGTCGTCGGGGCATTCGGCGCCCGCAACAGTTTCGCCGCCGACGGATCCGTCAGGTTCTATCATTTATTATTGCTCGCCGAGGACGAAGCAACGGCGGCCGATGGCGCTGCCGGCGATGCGTTCGGCACGGCCGTGTCGGTCGCGGGCGACCTGGCGCTGATCGGCGCGCCCGATGACGACGAAGCCGGCGCGGACTCGGGATCGGCCTATGTCTTCGCCCGCAACGCCACCGGTTGGTCGCAGGTGGCCAGGCTGACCGCCGCCGACGCCGCGGCCGGCGATCGTTTCGGTTACGCCGTCGCGCTGGACGGAGATACGGCGATCGTCGGGGCATACGGCGATTCCGACAACGGCGCCGAGTCGGGCTCGGCCTATATTTACCAGCGCGACCAGGGCGGGACCGGCAATTGGGGGCAGGTGAAGAAGCTGACCACCGCCGCTGGCGGCGCCGGATCGCGGTTCGGCTATGCGGTCGCAATCGCCGGCGACACGGCCGTCGTGGGAGCCTACGGCGATTCCGATAACGGAACCGGATCCGGCGCGATTTACATTTTCCAGCGCGACCAGGGCGGCGCGGATAACTGGGGATTGCTCGCCCGGCGCACGGACGCCGACCCCGCCACCGACGACAACTTCGGCTGGACGGTCGCGATCGCGAGCGACACAATCGCCGCCGGATCTCTCCACGACGATGACAAGGGCTTCAACTCCGGCTCGGCGGTCATCTTCCAGCGCGACCGCGGCGGGGCGGGCAATTGGGGACAGGTCACAAAAATCACGGCGGCCGACGGCGATGCGGACGATCTGTTCGGAACCTCCGTCACGATCGCGGGCGACACGGCCGTCGTCGGCGCGCGGAGCGACGACGATCGCGGCGCCGAATCGGGTTCGGCTTACGTTTTCCTGCGCAACGAGGGCGGCGCCGACGCATGGGGGCAGGCCGCAAAACTGACCGCTTCGGACGGCGCGCCCGCCGATTTCTTCGGCGATTCGGTCGCCGTCGCGGGCAACAACGTTCTGGTCGGCGCCGCCGGCAACGACGACAAGGGCGCCGATTCCGGCTCGGCCTACCTGTTCGTGCGCGAAGGCTCGACCTGGACCCAACGCGGCAACCTGACAGCGGCCGCCGGCGCGGCGGGCGACGCCTGCGGCGCGGCCGTTGCGGCTTCGGGCGGCGCGGCCGTCGCCGGGGCGCCCGGCAGCGACGCCAACGGCTCCGGTAGCGGGGCGGCCTATTTTTACGCACTCGGAACCGGCCCGGTTGTGCGGTCGATCACCCGCCTGAATCCCACGCTGGAGAACACGGGTCAGACCCGCCTGACTTTCCGCGTGACCTTCGACCGCACGGCGCACCATGTGCAAACGGGCAACTTCTCGCTCACGACCACCGGCGGCCAGTCGGGGGCCGCCGTCACGTCGGTCAGCGCCGCCTCGGGTTCGGCGATCGACGTGACGGTCCAGGCGACCACGGGGGGCATCGGGACGATTCGGCTGGATTTGACCAATCCGTCCTCGATCACCGACACGTGGTTCAACGCGATGACCGAATCGTATACCGGCGGTGAATCCTACAGCATCGTTCCCCCGCCTCCGGCGCCCGTCGTGGCCGGGCCCGGACTATATACCAACGACGCCACGCCGACGTGGACGTGGAGTTCGGGCGGCGGCACCGGCAACGGCGTCTTCCGCTACAAACTCGACAACGCCGACCTTAACAGCGGCGCCGTTCAGGTCAGCGCGCCGCCTTACGAATTCACGCCTGCCACCGGCCTCGCGGACGGCCTCCACACGTTCTATATCCAGGAACGCAACGACCAGGGCGCGTGGTCCCAGACGGCCGGTTACACGCTCTCGCTCGATACCGCGCTGCCTGTTTTCAGCGGCGTCACCTCCACGGCGATCGCCAAACTGGGGACGGTGGTGACGGTCGCCTTCACGACTTCGGAAATCCTGGGGGCGAATCCCACCGTCACGATCAATGGCCACGCCGCCACGTTCCAGAGCGTCAACGGCGCGGATTATGTTTACAGTTATGCCGTCGCCGCCGGCGATCCGGACGGACGGGCGGCCATCGCCATCGCGGGAACCGATCTCGCGGCCAACAACGGCATATACGACAACGACACCCTCTTGCTGGTCGACAAGACCCGGCCGACGGGTGGCATTACGTTCCAAGATGGAGCGGACTATACGACGACGACCGCGGTGACCTATACGCTGACCGCCGATGATGGGGGCGGATCGGGCGTCGACCGGTTCCGCGTCAGCACCGACGGATCGAGTTGGAGCGGGTGGGAAGTCTGTACGGCCTGGCCCCTCGTTCGCAACCTGACCTTGAGCGGCGGTGACGGAACGAAGACGATTTACGCGGCCTACATGGATCTGGCGGGCAACATCACGATCGGCACGATCTCCGATTCGATCATCCTGGACGCGGCCGCGCCGTCGTTCAGCGAACTTGACATCTGGCCCGTCCTGGCCAGGCTCGGGACCGTGGTGACAATCACCTTCACCGCGTCGGAAGAACTGGCCGCCAATCCCGCTGTCACGGTCAACGGCCATTCGGCCGTTTTTCAGAGCGTGATCGACCTGTATTACTATATGTATACCTACACCATCGATGCGACCGACCCGAACGGCCCCGCCGCCATCGCCATCTCGGGAAGCGACCTCGCGGGCATCGGCGGCTCGACCAGCAACAACAACCTGCTCGTTGTCGACAAGCCGCCGCCGGTCTTCGGCGACTTCAGCGCCAGTCCCGCCGCCGCCAGGCTCGGCAGTCAGGTGGCGATCACTTTCACGGCGTCGGAGGCGCTTGGCGCCGATCCGATCGTCACGGTCAACGGCCATCTCGCCAGTTATCAGTCCTATGACGGTTTCTTATATACTTATGCGTATACCGTCGCGGGTGATCCCAACGGAAACGCCACCATCACCGTCTCGGGGAGCGACCTGGCGGGGAACGCCGGAATGACCAGCAACACCAATGCCCTGCGGGTGGATCTCATCGCTCCGTCGTTCAATGGCATCACCGCCAATCCGAACTCCGGGTATGCCGGCCAGGTGATCGAGATAAGCTTCACGCCCTCGGAGGCGCTGAGCGAAAATCCCGTCGAGGCGGCGCTGGACGGCAACCCCGCCGTCACGGTCAACGGCAATCGGGCCGCTTACATGAATATCACGGGATCGACTTATGCCTTCACCTATATCATTCGCACGGAAGATCCCCTGAGTTCGGCGAACATCATCGTCACGGGAACCGACATCTCCGGTAATCCGGGATCGACCGCCAGCACCAGCGCGCTCACGGTCGTTCCGCATCCGCCGCGACCCAACCCGCCTGGTGTTTCCGACCTGATCGGCGCCGTCGCTATCCACGACGTTTCCAGCCAATTGGATGACGATCACAATGCCATCCATATGGTCGATGGCAGCGGCCTGATACTCGGCGGCAACGGTCAGATCGCCGAACCTCCCACGCATGCCGCGAGCGAATCGTTCGGATTCCACTCCTGGCTCACGGATCCCGCCGATGCCGCCCCCTGGATCATCTTCGATCTGGGCGAGTCGCATGAGTTGATGACCATTCATATATGGAACTTGAACCTGGCGGATCCGGGCAACCAACTCGGGGCCAAGTGGGTCGCGATCGACACGTCGGTCGACGGCCTCGTATGGACCACCCACGGATTGCACCATCTGCCCATGGCCAGCGGAACCGAAGGCGACCCCGGATTCGACATCGACGCCACTCGCTGGGCCGCGGCGCGCTACGTGCGGTTCACGATCCCGGTCAATTACGCCTTGTCGGGCTCCCTCGGCCTCTCGGAAGTCCGATTCTTTGCCCGCACGCCGGGCTTGAGCGATTATCGCCCCACCTGGGTTTGGATTTCGGGCGGCGGGGGAAGCGAGATGTACCGTTACAAATTCGATGACGACGACTTTGGCGACCACCCCGTCAGTACGACCGATCCGCAATTCACGCCCGATGAGGATTTATCGCCGGGGGCGCACACGCTTTACGTGCAGGAACGCGATATCTATGGATATTGGTCCGACACCGGCAGTTACACCATCTTCATCAAGGAGCCTCAGACCGCTGCGCGCAATTGGTTGCTGTATGAACCGTGACCGGCGCCTTCAATGGCTGGAAATGAGACCGGGCTCTGTCCGATAATCGGCTGGACGGCGCAAGCCGGAAGCGCCGCGCTGTAATGCGCCGACGCCGCACACCCCCGAGGGAGCCCGCGCAGCCCATGCTCATCGCCCACGCTCGTTTTGGCCGCATCGTCCTTTTGGCGTTTGTCACGGGATTTTCCGGCGCCATTATGCCGGGGCCGCTCCTTGTGGCCGTCATCGAACAGACGCCGCTTCAGGGCATCGGCGCGATGGCCGGACTCATCACCGGCCACGCCATCCTGGAGTTCATCCTGCTCGTTTTCCTAATCCTCGGACTGCGGTCGGCGATCAGCCGGCCGTCGGTGCGGGCCGCCATCGGCCTGATCGGCGGCACGGCGCTGTTCTATATGAGTTGCGATATGCTCCGCCACGGTTGGCAATTGACGCTGAACCTCGGCGCGCAAGCCGGCGTGGCGTATTCATGGCCCAAGTTGATGATTCTCGGCGCGGTCATCTGTGCCGCCAATCCCTACTTCACCGGTTGGTGGGCAACCATCGGCGTCGGTCAATTGGCTCAAATGTCTCCCCGAACGACAACCGAGTATCTGGGTTTTTACCTCGGGCACGAGGCTGCCGATTATGCATGGTATGGATTGGTCAGCCTCATCATCATCACCGGTCGCCGCTGGATCACGGACGGCGTCTACCAGTCGCTCATTCTCGGATGCGGGGCCATCCTGATGGTGTTAAGCCTCTGGTTCTTCTATACGGGCGTTCGCCTGATGCGCCGTCGCCCCCGAATATTTAAGTTGAAAAAGTAAACGGATTGGCAATATTTTGACTCGTTCGATTCACCGAATCCGCCCCCACAATTCGAAACTCGTGCGCGACGGGAAAGGAATTCGCCGGTCATGCAATACGAAATCCAGAAGCTCAGCCTCGGGGGAATCCTCGACCAGGCCATCAAGCTGCTCCAGAACCACTTCAAGGCGCTTTTCGGCATCGTGCTCGTTTTGTACGTCCCCTACGCCGTAATTCAGTCGCTCGCCACGGGGAGCGGCAAGGCGCACCCGGCCTTTGGCGTGATGACGTTCGTTTTCGGCTTGATTTTAGTGCTTTTCGTCTGGCCCCTCACCAACGCCGCCATGATCCTGGCCATCTCGGAGTTTTACCTGGGCCGATCGATCACGGCCGGCGCCGCCCTCAAGCGCGCCCTCAAATTCGTCCGGCCGTTGATCGTCCTTTCCATTCTCTATGGTCTGGCCGTTCTGGGTGGCTTGATATGCCTGGTCATACCCGGCATTTACCTGATTTTCCGCCTCTACTTCTACACCCAGGTCCTTGTGATCGAAGGCAAGGATGCCCGTCCGTTCGCGCGCAGCGGGGTGTTGATGAAAGGCAATTTCGGGACGGCCTTTATACTGGGCTTTCTCATCTGGATCATCACGATGGCTCTCAGCTTCGTGGTGGGCGCCTTGCCGGGGGCGATCCTGTCGACGGTGGCCGGTGCGCTTGTCAGCGGGGTTATGGTTCTCTTCGGCGCGGCGGCCGGCGTGGTGTTTTATTTCTCCGCTCGCTGCCAGCATGAAAACTTCGACCTGGAAGTCCTGGCCGATTCCATCGGGCGGACGGCGCCGGGGAACGAACCGCTGCCCACTTCCGAGGCGTGAGCGCCGACCTCGGCTTCCGATTTCCCCCAGGCGGTGTGCGTCGTGCCTTATCCATTGCCTCCCCCCGAAACCATCCAGCGCGCGGCCGCGCAGGTTGCCGCCCGCTCCTACTATCACCTTGACACGGGGAAGGAGATATATCCCAACTGGTTTGTCGACCTCGTTAGTCGGTCCATCGTGAAGGCCCTGGAATGGATCGGCAGGATGCTGGGGTGGGTGATTCGGCCGCTGGGGGCGATCCTCGAGGCCTCGCCGATCCTGGGCTGGCTCATCCTGACGCTGCTGGCCGTGGTGGCCGTCTCGCTGCTGGTGCACGTTGTCTACACCTACGTGACCGTCGTGCGCGGCGAGCGCCGCAAGGGGGGCCTCTACGCCGCCCAGTTGCTCGACCGGCAGAAGCCCGAAACCTGGGAGCGGCTGGCGCGCGAAGCCCTCGAACGAAGCGACATGATCGGCGCGGTGCGCCACCTCTTCCGCGCCGGACTGCTGCGGCTCGAAGCCGCCCGCCGCCACCCCTTCCACCCCGCCTGGACCAACCAGGAATACCTGCGGCGATATCGCCACACGCCGGCCCACGCGCTGCTGGAGCCGTTCGTCGCCGTCATCGACGGCAAATGGTACGCCGGCGCCGACTGCACGGCCGAGGATTACGCGCGCTGCGCCGAGGCCCACTCCGGCCTGCTCGCCGTGGCGCGGGAGATGAGCCATGCTCAAGCCGCGTAACGTCATCATCATCGCGGTGATCCTGGCCGTCGCGGCGCTGGGGGCCAGCCTCGTCGACCTCGTGCGTCCCCCCGACAGCGGCGGCCTGGGCGCCGACAGTTACGGCACCTGGGGCTGGGGCCAGCGCGCGCTTTATGAAACCGTCGGCGACCTGGGCATCCCCGTCGAGCGCTCCTTCATCCCCCCCGACCGCCAGGCGAGCCGCGGCGTCTGTCTGGCCTTCCTCGGGCCGAATCCATGGCTTGTCGCCCGCGAGCCGGTCTACCTCAAGCGCATTGCCGACT
>JAMCWS010000139.1:11536-46140 GCA_023480605.1 bacterium | reverse complement strand
GTCGTCGCCCCGGCCACGGCCAACCTGCTGGCCAAGATGGCCCACGGTCTGGCCGACGACGCCGCCACGACGCTGCTGCTGGCCTGGGAAGGGCCGATGTGGATCGCGCCGGCGATGAATACCGCCATGTGGCGCCACCCGGCCACGCAGCGCAACATGGCCGAGTTGCGGGCGCGGGGCGTGCGCGTCTTCGAGCCCGAGGCCGGGCGCCTGGCCTGCGGCGAGGTGGGCGAGGGGAGGATGGCGGCCCCCGAGGCGATCGTGGGCGCGCTGGCCGAAGCGCTGGCGGGGTGCGGCGCGAACGGCGCGCTGCACGGCAAGACGGTGCTGGTGACGGCCGGACCGACGCGCGAGGCGCTCGATCCGATCCGCTTCATCAGCAACCGTTCCACCGGCCGGATGGGCGCCGAACTGGCCGCCGAGGCGCTGGCGAGGGGAGGGCGCGTGCTTTTCGTGCATGGCCCGCTCACGGTGCCGCTGCCCGAAGGGGTCGAGCCAATCGCGGCCGAAAGCGCCCGGGAGATGCTGGCGGCCGTGCAGAGCCGGTGGGACGAAGTGGACCTCGCGATTTTTGCCGCCGCGGTGGCCAATTATGAAAGCGCGGCGCCGGCCGATACGAAAATAAAGGGGGGCGATGATCTGACGCTCAAGTTGCGACGCACGCCCGACATCGCCGGCTGGGCGGGCGCCCATCGCCGCTCCGGTCAGGTGCTGGTGGGTTTCGCCGCCGAGAGTGTCGACCTGCTGGCCGTCGCCCAGCGTAAACTAGCCGAAAAGAGGTTAGACCTGATTTGCGCCAATCCCATCGGCGAGGCCGGCATCGGCTTTGAAGCCGGTGAGAACCGGGTGTTGCTGGTGGCGGCCGCCGGGGAGCCGGTCGAGTCGCCCCGCGCCGCCAAGCGGCAGGTGGCCGCCTGGATCTGGGACCGGATCGAGGCGTTGATCGGGAACCGGGCGTGAAGATGTCCCGCGGCGCGTTGCATCGGCGCCGGGTCAGTCGTGTGGAGTCGACGAGGAATATGTTGAAGCAATTCGTGATGTTCGTGCTGGCGACGGCAATACTGACGGTAGGCGCGCCGACACTTGGCGCCCAGAGCGCGACCCCTCCCGTCGCGCCGGTCGCCAATCCGATGTTCGCCGCCGCCGAAACGCTGGATCCCGTCTCCCCCGCGGAGGAAGTGCCGTTTCCCGCCGTCATCAACGACCCCATCGAGCCGTTCAATCGCTCGATATACGCGTTCAACGACGTCTTCATCCAAGGGATCGCCAATCCGGCGGCCAAGGGTTGGCGGGCGATCACCAACCTGCCGGTCCGCAAGAGCGTCCGCAAGGCGGGCCTCAACCTGGGCTGGCCCAAGCGTCTTTTCGGCAACCTGCTGCAAGCCAGGTGGAAAGGGGCGGCGGTCGAGACGGGTCGCTTCATGATAAACACCACCGTCGGATTGCTGGGCTTTTTCGATCCCGCCAGCCGCATGGGGATGAATCCTTATGAGGAAGACTGGGGACAGGCCTTCGGCGCCTGGGGATCGGGACCGGGTTTCTTTCTGACGCTGCCCATCCTGGGGCCCGACAGCGGGCGCGACACGTTGGCCCTGCCGTTCAATCTGGCGACTGACGGGACCACGTATGCCGGAGGCGTCCTCTTCAGCCTTAACAAGTTCAGTTTCGTGCTGCCGGCCTACGAGCAGATGCGGGTGGTGGAGAAGGATCCGTATTTCTGGGTGCGCGAACTGTGGGCGTTGGAGCGCCAGGCCGACGTGATGGATTTCGAACTCCAGACGGCCGAAGACATCCATCCCTCGCAGACCCTCGGAGTGCTCTTTCTCAACGTCAAAGACCCCGAGTTCCCCGATCGAGCGGCCGAATACGAAGCCAAGGTGCCGACGACGGGACGCAAAATGCCCTATTCCCTTTGGATTCAGGACAAGCCGGCGCCGCTGGTCTTCCTGCTGCCCGGCGTGGCCAGCCATCGCATGTCGGAGTCGACCATGGCCCTGGCCGAAATGATTTACCAGCGGGGCATGTCGGTGGTGACGATCAGCAGCGCGATGAACTGGGAGTTCATGGAGACAGCGGGGTCGGTGGCGGTGCCCGGCTACGCACCCATCGACGCCTGGGATGCCTACGTGGCGCTCAACGCGGTGTATAACGACCTGATAGAGCGCTACCGCGAGCGATTCACGAAGACGGCCCTGGTGGGTTTTTCGCTGGGGGGCCTGCATACGCTGTTCATTTCCAGCTTTGAGGTGACCGGGCGCCAGCGCGACCTGCACTTCGACCATTACATCGCGGTCAATCCGCCCGTGGATCTGATTTACGCCCTCAAGCAGATCGACGCCTATTATAATGCGCCCATGGAGTGGAATCCCGCCGTGCGCACGCAGCGCACGATGGACACGCTTATGAAGGCCGTCCGGATCAGCCAGAGCGAAAGCGTCCCCTCGAACGACCTGACCCCCAGCGCGGCGCTGCCTTTCAGCGAGATCGAGTCCAGGTATCTGATCGGCCTGAATTACCGCCTGATCCTGCGCGACATCATTTACAGCAGCCAGCGGCGGCTGAACATGGGAGTTTTACAGCACAAACCGCGCTCGATGCGACGCGACCCGGTTTACAACGAGATCATGAAGTTTTCTTACATCCGGTACGTGAACGATTTCGTGATACCCTATTACCTCAAATATACGAACCAGCCGGTGAACCGCGAAGAAATGCTGACCAAGACCAACCTATGGTCGATCGGCGCCGACCTGACGGCCAATCCCAAACTGCGCGTCTCGATCAACGAAAACGACTTTCTCTTGCGCGCCATTGACATCGACTGGCTGGGCAAAGTACTTGGACCCCGCCTGTTGCGCTTCAAGGAAGGCGGCCACCTGGGCAACCTCTACCTGCCTCGCGTGCAGGATGAGATCTTCAAGTCGCTCGACCCCCTGCTGAAACCATAAACCCGAAAAAACCGGCCGATTAGGGCGCGGGACGATAGGGTAATAAATAAGTTATCCATAAAATTACGAGTAGGATCAACCAACTCCTTCGGAGTAACGGCCGTCGTGACGGCGCCATGTGTTTTCCCGATGGCCATGGGTCGTGGAACGACCGATTACGCCGGCACGGAGGCCGGCGCTCCGGGGCGTGTCCCACCTGGAGGGGCCGCCTTTGGAAACCGCCGTATTATACCCGGGATACCGAATATCGATTTTGTCGCGGGGGCAAAGAGTCCGAGTGCGCGGGATGGCTTTTTTCTTGCCGATAGTGTGCCGTGATGGTACTAATGGTGTCAGACTCACAAACCAGCAAGTCATGCGCCATCAAGCGCGATTACGAGCGGATGCAATGAGCGTATCCGGAAGGAGCGGCGGACGATGACAAACCTTTTTCATGCCGGGCGTTTATGGGTGTTTACGGCGTTGTGCATGGCCATCGCGTGCCAGAAGCCGGGCCGGGAGGAGGCGGCCGGACCGGGGCCGGTTGGAGCGACGCCGGCGGCGACCGCGGTCGCCACACCCAGCCCCGTCGCCGAGGCGCGCGGACCCAACGAACGCTTTTACGATGTCCAGGCCAAACTCGATCCAGGCGGGTCGTTTTATCTGTATGCCGACGTCAAGGACCTGCTGCGTGGCCTGATGGACGAACTGGCGCCGCTGGCGCAGGCGCCGGGCGCGCCGCCGAAGGCCAGCCAGGCTTACGCCGCGGCCAGCCTCGTGATCGAGCGGCTGGGCCTTTACGGCATCTCCGACCTCGGCATGAGCGTGGTCAGCGACCAGGGCTTGCAGCGGGGCAAGATTTTCATCGGAACGCCGGAGGGGCCGCGCGGCCTGCTGGCGCTGGCCGGCGGCCAGCCGCACCCCTTCGCATTTCAGGACCGCATTCCCAAGGACGCCATGCTGCTGGCGGCCAGCGATTTCGACGCGCCGGCGGCCTGGAACCTTTTGCGCGAAGTCGTGCGCGACCTGGGCGGTCAGCAGGCCCTGGGGCAACTCGATGAGCGGTTGACGGAAATCGACACGCGGATGAACGTCAACATACCGCAGATCATCGCCTCACTGGGCGGTGAATTCATCGTCGTCGCCGATCAGGATCCTGCGGCGCAGATGGTCCTGCCCATCGCGGGCGCGCCGCTCAGCCTGCCCGCGCCGCGGATCGTAATCATGATCCGCGTCAAGGATGATACGCTCTATAAATCCCTGATCGCGCTGTTGGCCCAGCCTGGCGCGGCCGGTCCGGAAAGCACCGAGGGGAACCTGCGCAAGGTGCCCGTCACCGTGCCGCCCAACCCCGTGTGGCCGATGAATCCGCTTGTGGCCACCGACGGCGCTTACTGCTACCTGGCGACCCACGGCGAACTGCTCCAGAAATTGACCGCGCCCATCCCCGAGGGCGAGAGGTTGACCAACGCCGAGGAGTTCCAGATGCTGAGGGCCGGCCTGCCGACCGAGGGCAACGGGATGCTGTTCGTCAGCGCGCGGCTCAAGACGATGATCCAGCAGGTGATGCAGGCGGTTATCAACAACGCTCAGGCCGCCGCGCAGACCGCCGGCGGAGGCCCGCCCGCCAACGCGGCCCGCCAGCGGGTGCTATCTCGGTTGCTGAATGCGGAAGGGAAAACAACCGGCGAGATTTCGGTGCGCATCAACCAGCCCGACGGCATCCTGATCGTCAATCGCTCGGCGGAGAGCGGCGCCCGCATCCTGGGGGCGGCGCTGGCGGCCCCGGTGGCGATCATGGCGGCCATCACCGTGCCCAACTTCCTCGAGGCGCAGACCCGCGCGAAAGTATCGCGGGTCAGGGCCGATTTACGGACGATGCAAACGGCCCTCGAAGCCTACAAAATCGACACCAATGTTTATCCGAAAACCGTGCACCAACTCACCACGCCGATCGCTTACCTCTCGCGCGTGATGCCTGAAGTTTTCGCGCCTCAGGGCCAGCCGCCGGCTCCTTATTACTATTACGCCCCCGACGACGGCAACCAGGGATGGATCCTCTGGAGCGCCGGGCCCGACGGCAAGTATGACCTGACGCGAGACAATATCGCCCAGGCATATGATCCGGTTAACATTCCGCCCCCCTCGCCATTCCTGGCCGAACACACCTATGACCCGACCAATGGAACGGTCAGCCCGGGTGACGTCTGGCGTATCCAGGAGTGATCGGCAGGCGGCGTCAGTCGAGTCGCTGGTGCGAGTCGGGTGGCGCCCTCGCGTGTCAATGGAGGGCGCGTCGGGAGGGATCAATGGGAGATATGAGCACGAGTACGAGCACGATAACGATAACGAGTAGATGAACGATGCAAAGGCGGCGTCGATCGTCACTTCGGGCGTGACGAATCAGCAGGCGCGACGAATCAATAGGCCTGATGGAGGGTCAGCGGAATTCCTCGGGTTCGATGCCGTATTCGCGGATTTTCTTATAGAGATAAGGGCGGCCGACGTGGCTGTAGCGCGAGGCCATGGCCATATTGCCATGGGTGCGCCGTAAAAGGCCGGTGAAGTATTCGGTCTCGAACAGGCGTTTGGCTTCCTTCAAAGGGATGGTGCTTTTGCCGTTGAGTTTGATCGATTCGCCGTTGGCGCTCTCGTCGAGTTGCTGGAGAGCGGGGGGCAGGTTTTCGACTTCGAGCTGGCCGTCCTGGGCGTGGGTGGCCATTTCGGCGACCGTGCGTTCGAGTTCTTCGAGATTTTCGGGCCAGTCGTATTGGAACAGGCGCAGCAGCACCTTGCTGGAAAAGGTCAGGCCGCCGACGGTGGCGCGCACGCCCAGGCGACGGGCCGCGGCCCGCAGAAAATGCTGGGCCAGCATGGGGATGTCTTCGCGCCGTTCGCGCAGCGGGGGAACGCGCACCTGGAGGATGTTGAGCCGATAAAACAGTTCGCGCTGGAATTCGCCGGCCTCGACCTTGCCGAGCAGGTTGGGGCCGGCGGTGGCCATGATGCGGGCCAGCGGCTGGGGCGAACCGGGGGTTTCGTTCTGGAAGAAAGGCCGGTGGAAGAAATCCACCAGGCGGCGCTGAACCTCGGGCGGCATCGTCTCGATGTTGTGCAGCACGATGGCGCCCTTGCCGGCGCGGGCGAAAGCCGAATGGCGGAGGCTGGGACCCGTGGAATAAGAACCGTTGCCCAGCGGGCCGAAAACGGCCGCGCCGGTCCGGTCCTCGGCCATCTTGCGGCAGTCGATGGCGACGAGGGGCTGTTGCGCCCGCTCGCTTTTCTGATGGATGGCGCGGGCCACGTCGACTCGTTCGGTGCCGTCCTCGCCGGTGATGAGGACGGGGGCGTCGGTGCGGGCGATCTGGTCGAGGAGCCGATACATGGCCCGCATCGGGGCCGAGCCGCCCAGAAGGTTTTCGTAGGCGGTGCGGGTATCGACCATCTGGCGGAGACGATGGTTCTGTTCCTCGAGGTTGCGCAACTCGCCCTGGTTGATGAGGGTTTGGGCGATCTGGCGCGGATTCAGTCGGCGCGGAATGATCAGGCCCACCCCGGCCTGGTGGAGCAGGTCCTCATAACTTTCGAGCGACTCGCTCAGCAGGGCCACCGTGCGCGTCTGCGTCAGGGAACTGAGCCACGATTGGAGGGGTTGAAGATTGAGGGCGCCCTGGCCGTTGAAGCTGAGCACGAGGAAGTCGACAGGCTCGCGCGCGAGCACCTGCTGGGCGGCGGCGACATCGCGGACGATGGTCGTTTTGAAGCCTGCCGGCTCGAGCGCTTCGGCGAGGTGCTGGGCCAGGCGCTCGCTCTCATCATCCACAATCATTAATTTAAACGGCTCGTCCCACGTCATCGCGATGCCTCATCCCGACCTCAGCGTGCCGGCTTGGTGACTCGTGTCATCTGCAATCTTTTTCAACCAGACACCTATTCATATACCTTATCGGCAGAAACGACCGCATGTTTAGGCTATTCCGCGGAGTGGGCGTTGAAAACGATTGCCATGGATGAAAAGACCGATGGTCAGGATTGACGTATTCCGGAACAGCGATATCGCAGATAGAAATATGATATCATAGGACTTCCAATTCAACCAGTACGATTCTGCGCGGGACTCGCGATTGTGGATCCAGTCTCAGCCTGTCCAATTATTAATACACTCCGCAGAATGTGCAACCGATTTCACTCAGGATGGCCAAGACTTTGCCGGGCAACGGCTATCCCCGCTCACCGAGCGGCTGTAAGCAGGATGCCGTCGAGGAGTGTCAGAGCCGATGTCCGCGCCCGTTCGCCCATCTCCAGCACCGGTCCGACGCAGGACGGGCACCCCTCGCGGCAACCGCAGCCGGCGGCGACATCGCGGGCGGCGCGGAAGATCTGGCGGTCCAGCCCGTAGGCGCGCCGGGCCAGGCCGATGCCGCCGGGGACGCGATCATAAAGGTAAAGGGCCGGCAGGCCGTCGAAGGTCGAGCGCACCATCGCCACGCAGGGCAGGTCGCGGCGGTCGCTCATAACATGAAGCGAGGCAACGTTTCCCACGAGCCAAGCCAATCCCTTGAGGGCGGCGCCCAAGTCGAGACTCCGGCTTTCCAGCCATTCTTTGGTCTCGGCGCGCAGAGTCCACCAGGCGGCCTGGGTGTGGAGTTCGTATTGGGGCAGGTCGATCTCGCCGTAGCCGATGCTTTCCTGGCTTTCAAACTTGATTTTCTTGAACTTGGGGACGGTGATATCGACCCGCACATCGCCGAAGTTACGCGAAAGGAGGGGATGGAAAGCTTCGGCGACGGGCGGAGCGGGTTTGGCAGTGGTCCCATGCCCGGGCTGAAACGCCGGCGCAATGTCAGGCCGGGCTATAACTTCAGTTTCGTCAACGTGCAACACAAACAGATCGCTTTTAGGAACGGCGTCGGTGTAGTAGTCGGCCTTGACTTCGCGGACGAAAGCCTTGCGCCGTTCCCAGTCGAGCTGGTCGACGTGGAACGTGGTGCCCTGGTGCATGTAGATCGCTTGGGGATGGAGAAGCTCCTGGGCCGATTCGTAGTCCATTTCGCCCAGGACCCGGCCGCCATCCGAAAGGTTGTGAATAATGAAATTCTGGGCGGTGGCTGTGCGCAGCGATATTTCCTCGGCGGGGTAACTGTCGCTGGACCAGTGATATTGGCCACCGGAGTGCTTGACGACACGCTGTTCGGCCAGATATTCGAGCAGGGCGGCGGGGTGGGCCGGGCCGAAGCGCTCGCCGTCAGGCATGGGCAACTCGTTGACGGCGCATTTGAGGTGTCCGGCCAGGATCAGGACATTGTCGGGATTGAGGATGCCGTTTTCGGGCGAGGCGCCGAGGAAATATTCGGGATGCTCCATGAGGTATTGGTCAAGCGGCGAGGAGTTGGCGATGATGATCATCACGGCCGTCTGGCGCTGGCGGCCGGCGCGCCCCCCCTGCTGCCAGGCCGAGGCGATCGTCCCTGGGTAGCCGGTCAGGATGGCCACCTGAAGCGAACCGATGTCGATCCCCAGTTCGAGGGCATTGGTCGAGACGACCCCCAGGATTTCGCCCGACTTGATCCCCTGCTCGATGGCGCGGCGCTCGTTGGGCAGGTAGCCGCCGCGGTAACCCTGGATGCGCCGGGGGTCGCGGCCGATGCGGGCCATGGCGCGGCGCAGGTAGGTGGTCAGGATTTCGACCCGCACGCGCGAGCGGGCGAAGACGATCGTCTGGAGGTCGCGTTCAAGGAAGCGCAGGGCCATGCGGCGCGCCTCCTTGACGGAACTGGCGCGGATGCCCAACTCGCGGTTGACCACCGGCGGATTGTAAAAGATAACCTCGCGCCGGCCGCATGGGGCGCCGTTGCGATCGATCAGGTCCACGGGCTCTTCAATGAGACGCTCGGCCATGTCGCCGGGGTTGGCGATGGTCGCCGAACAACAGATGAAGTTGGGGTGCGAGCCGTAGAAGGCGCAAATCCGCCGCAGGCGGCGGATGACGTTGGCCACGTGGCTGCCGAAAACGCCGCGATACTGGTGCAGTTCGTCGATGACGACCGTCTCCAGGTTCTCGAAGAGCTTGATCCACCGGGTATGGTTGGGCAGGATGCCCGTGTGCAGCATATCGGGATTGGTGACGACGATCTGGCCGGCGGCGCGGATGGACTTGCGGGCGGCGGCGGGCGTGTCGCCGTCGAAGGTGTAAACCTTGATTTCGCGTCCGAGCGCCTGGGTAAGGTCATAAAGGCCGCGGTATTGGTCGTGCGAAAGGGCCTTGGTGGGGAAGAGGTAAAGGGCGCGCGACTCGGGCCGCCGCAGGATGCGCTGGAGGACGGGAATATTATAGCAGAGGGTTTTGCCCGAGGCCGTGGGCGTGACGACGACTACGTGCCGGCCGGCCAGGCTGTGCTCGATGGCGTCAGCCTGGTGGGTGTAGAGCCGGCCGATGCCCTTGTCTTTCAGGACGCGGACGATTTCGAGATCCAGCTTGGCCGGGAAAGGGGCGTATTGGGCCTCGCGCGCCTCGATCGTGTGCCAGTGGACGATATTGCCGCGCTGGCGACCGGCCGAGCGCAGTTTGGCGAGGACGTCCTCGATGGCGGAACCGTCATCAGTCGCGCGGGCGGCGGGGCGATGGCTGGGGTGATCGGGCTGTTTGGCGGAAGACATTCGACGGGCGCCCCCTTGCTTCGTATATTCTTCGCCACGCATCATATCCCGAAATTCGCCCTGGAGCGAGAGATTTTCAACAGAGCCGCAAAACCCGCGAAAACGATATTTAGCCACGAAAGCACACGAAAACACACGAAATAAAGTTCGTTCGCGAATTCACTTCGGAAAAAACGCGTTACACTGTAGAACAGCGAATAAGAGAATATCGAGCGCGAGCACGAATACGATGAGGGGCATGAGGCCGCGTTACCGGCCATAGGTGCGTGACGAAGCACCGGCACTGATCGCGATTGCCGCCGCCCGTTATATGTTCCGCTGGTCGATGACGCGGCGGGCCTTGCCTTCGCTGCGCTGGATCGTGTGTGGTTCGACCAGGCGGACGCCCACGCGCAGGCCCAGGGTGTGTTCGAGCGAGAGGCCGATCTGGCGGCGCAAGTCTTCGAGGGCGCGCACCTTGTCGCTGAAGACCTCGGCCGTCACTTCGATTTGGACCTCAAGCTGATCCAGGCCCTTTTCGCGCGTCAGGAGGATCTGGTAGTGGGGCAGCGTGCCTTCGACGGCGAGCAGGGCCGTCTCGATCTGCGATGGGAAGACGTTAACCCCGCGGATGATGAACATGTCGTCGCTGCGGCGCGAGATGCGCCGGATGCGGCGCAGGGACCTTCCGCAGGAGCAGGGCTCGGGGTTGATGGCCGTGATGTCGCGCGTGCGATAGCGGATCACCGGCATGGCCTGTTTACTCAGGGTCGTCAGGACCAATTCGCCCTCCTCGCCGTCGGGAAGGGGCTCGCCCGTTTCGGGGTCGATGATTTCCGGGAAAAAGTGATCCTCGAAGATGTGCAGGCCGTCCTGATGCTGGCACTCGATGCCGACTCCGGGGCCGATGATTTCCGAGAGGCCGTAGATGTCATAGGCCTTGATGCCGCTGGCCTCCTCGATGTGGCGGCGCATGGCTTCGGTCCAGGGCTCGGCGCCGAAGATGCCGGCGCGCAGGGGCATCCGGCGGAAATTCATGCCCATTTCCTGGGCGCGCTCGATCAGGTGGACGAAATAACTGGGCGTGCAGCAGATGGCCGTGACGCCAAAATCCTTCATGACCATCATCTGGCGGTCGGTGTTGCCACCCGAGATGGGGATGACGGTGGCGCCCAGGGCTTCGGCGCCGTAATGGGCGCCCAGGCCGCCGGTGAAGAGGCCGTAACCGTAGGCGTTCTGGATGACATCGCCGCGATGAAGGCCGCACGCGGCAAAACTGCGCACCATGACGTTGGTCCAGACTTCGAGATCCTCCTTGGTGTAGGCGACGACGATCGGCTTGCCGGTGGTGCCGCTGGAGGCGTGCAGTCGCACCACCTCACTCATCGGGCTGGCGAACAGACCGAAAGGATACGTGTCGCGCAGGTCGGCCTTGACGGTGAACGGCAGATGGGTGATGTCGTCCAGGCGCTCGATGTGCTCGGGCAGGAGGTCGCGCTCGTCAAGACGCTGGCGGAAGAGCTTCACGTGATCGTAAGCGCGCCGGACGACCGCTCGCAGTCGACGGATTTGAAGCTCGCGGATCTGGCGCGCCGGCAGGTAGTCGGGGACGCTGGCGGGGTGAAAGCCACCCGTGGTGTCGCTCCAAAGCTCGGTCGTCGTCTCGCTCATGGGACCGGATCTCGTCTTTACCGGGCGCCGGCCGTGTGGCGGGCGCCCGAGATGGGATGATGGCGCAGTCGCGCGCGTGCGTTGTGTGGCCATCAATTAAGCACAAACCACCCGCTGCGCGCCATGGGAAAGAGAAGACTGGAGGCTGGAGGCTGGAGACCAACTTCTATTCGTTATCGTAATCGTTATCGTGATCGTAATCGCGATCGTGATCGTACTCGTGATCGTGATCGTGCTCGTGCCCGGTTTGGCGCGACCTTCGCGATACGATGAGACGCAAGTCTCTGGGCCATTTCTGTATCGTCGAGATTGCCCTTCAGCAGCCGCAGCCGCGAAAGCAGTGCTTTTGTCGCCGTTGGTCAAACATCGATTACGATCACGAGTACGATCACGATTACGATTACGATACAAACGACAGGGTTATCCTGCTGTCTCAAGGATGCGGCGTCGCGCGGCCCAGGGCGAAAGCCTGCAGGTTGACCGCGTGGAGTTTTTCGGGCAGGTTGGCGCGAATGGCGTCCTGCCAGGCCGTTTCGTCGATCGGCAGGCGGCGGCTGAGGACGCCGAGCAACGCCACGTTCACGGCGCGCCGGTTGGGGAGGGCGGCGGGATCAATTGCCTCGGGCGTGATGAGCGAGCCGCCCGGCCGGCCGGGTCCGGTGGGACGAAGATGATGCCGGTTGGGTTCGACCTGATCGGGCGACAGGACAAGTAAAAAGTCGGCCTCGCCTTCGGGCACCATGGGGCTGAGGACTCGCGCGCCGAACCGCACGTCGCTGGCGATCGAGCCGCCGCGCTGACTCATGCCGTGGACCTCGGCCTTTTTGACGTCGTGGCCGCTGCGGAATGCCGCGTCGGCCAGGATGTCGGAGGCCTTGAGCACTCCCTGTCCGCCCAAGCCGGCAATGACGACGTTGACGACTTCATGATTCGGGCTGTTCATGGCAGGCTCCCGCGGCGCGTTCGTATTGGCGGATCTTGCCGGCGGCCAGCAGGCAGGGCCGGCGGGTGATGATGACGGTCAGGTCGTCGGCGGCCAGGGCGTCGGTCAGCGCGCGGTCGAGCGCGCCGGTCTCGCGGGTCGGGTCGAAGACGCGGACGTTGGCGATCCCCAGGGCGCGGGCCAGGTCTTCGAAACTGATTTTGCCGGCCGGGGCATGGTCGAGTGCCCGGCCCGTGCCGGGGTGCTCCTGCTGGCCGGTCATGGCCGTGGTGCCGTTGTCGAGGATAAGGACGACGTGCCCCGTGGGGGGTTTGTTGTATACCATTTCGACCAGGCCGGTGATGCCGCTGTGGACGAAGGTCGAATCGCCGATGACGCTGACGACGCGTCGGGCCTCCGCCGGCGGCAGGACGTGACGCATCCCCAAACCGACGGTGATGCCGGCGCCCATGCAGACGCAGGTGTCCATCGCCTCGTGAGGGGGGAGCACGCCCAGCGTGTAACAGCCGATGTCGCCGGCGACGATGCAGCCGTGCTTGCGGAGCAATTCGAAGACGAAGCCGTGGGGGCAGCCGGCGCAGAGTTGGGGTGGTTTACCGGGGGGCGGCGCGGCTTCGGGGGTGGCGTCGCCGGCCAGGAGGCGCCGGACGCGGCCGACGTTCAGTTCACCGAAGCGGTAAATTTCGGGCGCCGATTCGACGGCCACGCCGGCGGCCCGGATCGCGTTGGCGAGGTACGGGTCGCCCTCCTCGACGACGACCGTGCGGGCGTGGGCGGCGGCGAAGGCGCGGATGAGGCCCAGCGGCAACGGGTAGGTAAGCCCCAGTTTGAGGACCGCCGCCTCGGGGGCGGCCTCGCGCGCGTGGACGCAGGCGATGCCCGAGGCGATGATGCCCAGGCCGGCGGGCTTTCCGGTCCCTTCGATCACCCGGTTGAGCGGGCATGTCTCGCCCCAGCGGGCGATCTCGGCCAGCTTGGCGCGCAGGCGGCGATGGGCCGGTCGCGCGTTGGCGGGGATCATGACGCGCCCCTTGATGTCGCGCCGGAAATGGGGCGCGCCGTCGGGCGCGGCCGGCGGCGCGCCATCGAGTGAAACCACCGTCTTAGAGTGGCAGACGCGCGTGGTCAGACGCAGCAGAACGGGCATGCGCCAGCGTTCGGACAATTCGATCGCG
Organism: bacterium; assembly: GCA_023480605.1. Taxonomy (GTDB): domain Bacteria; phylum Sumerlaeota; class Sumerlaeia; order MVZB01; family MVZB01; genus JAMCWS01. The sequence continues at coordinate 32,788 of JAMCWS010000139.1, read as the reverse complement.
GCCAGGGTGAAGCCATAGGCTTCCTGCGAGTCGGAAGGCTCGAGCATCGGCAACGCGGCGGCTTCGGCATAACGGCGGTTGTCCTGTTCGTTCTGGCTGGAAGCCATGCCGGGGTCGTCGGCCGAAACGACGACGAGGGCGGCGTCGACGCCGGTATAGGCGGCCGTGAAGAGCGGATCGGCGGCGACGTTGAGGCCGACGTGCTTCATCGTCACCAGGGCGCGCCCGCCGGCGAAAGCGGCCCCCAGTCCGACTTCGAGGCCCACCTTTTCGTTGGGCGCCCACTGCGCCTTGCCGCCCAGGGCGGAGAAGGTTTCGAGGATTTCGGTCGAGGGCGTGCCGGGGTAGCCGGTGCCCAGGGCGATACCCCCGGCCAGGGCAGCCCGCGCCACGGCTTCGTCGCCGCTCAGGAGCAGGCGTTGTGCGGAACCCATGTTTTTCTCCCCGTATTCGGTATCCGGTGATGCGGCGCGGGCGGACGGCGAGCCGGGCGGCCACATCGACGCCGGGTCCGGGCGCTTGGGGGCCGCGAAATCCCGCCGCCCCGCCGAAGCCATAGTCAGATCAACCTTTTACCAGAATCGGGGACGGCAAATCAAGGACGGGCAAACGCGCCTAAGGGCAACCGTGATCATACACCGGAGTAAAAATGATGATCCCAACATGGTGTCCTTATGAAGCGTCCCTGCCGTTTGGGGATACGCCCCGGAGGCCGGCTCTCCCGGAGTTTCCGTGTATACACTAACCGTGAAAGGCAATGCATTGGATTCATCCCGGTCGATCAATGGTTCCAGATATCGGACCCGGGGTGCAGACATGAATAACTCGTGGTGACCGGAGTAAAACACGCGTATAACGAAGGCCAACAGCATTCGAGTCCTGAAGATAGTGACATATGTCAAGATGGTAAGGGCTCGATCCCGTGAAAAATCAAGGAGCGTAAAAATTTTTTTCGGCCGGGGGCGGACGATTCGCGTGGCATGGGCGCGCGTGGTTACGACCATGCCGACGGTTCCGGGCAGGTCAATCATCGCGGTCATCGGCGCCGATCGAATCCTTGGTGCAGCCGTCGCAGATCGTTCCCTTGACGTCGCCCAACAGGAAACGACGGCGGAGGCCGTCGTATCGGGAGCCTTGCCAGATGTCGCGCAGAGACTCGCGACGGGCGTCGCCCATGACGGCGGTCTGTTCCCAGTCGGCGCAGCACATGACCATGCGGCCGTCTTGGAGGATATATATTTGATCGAACAACCGGTTGCACCAATTGAACGGGCGCATCCGGCGGCTGGCGATCGAATTGGCTTGGATGGCCTTGTGGTTGCCGCGGTTTTCGAGGGCGTTGAAATTGACTATCACGCCGCGCTCGCCCCAGTAGGCCTTGATCGCCGGGATCTGGGGCTCGATGTATTTGGTCACCAGCATGCAGACGCGGACGCGGGGCCGCTTGTAGCCTCCGGTGCGCTTGAGTTCCAGGAAGCGATCGATGTTGTCGAGTGTTTTGCGCAGGGGCAGGTTCATCGTCTGCTGGTAAATCCCGGGGTCGAGCCCCTGGACGGAGAAATTAAGGCGGTCCAGCCCGGCGTCGAGCAGGCCCTTGGCCATCCGTTCGGTCAGCAGGCCTCCGTGGGAATTGATCTTGCTGAACTGGCCGGGGTGTTTGCGCCGGGTAATGTAAGCGATGCGCTCGGGCAGGCGAGGATCAAGCATGCTCTCGTTCATCAGGTAGGGCGAAAAGCGCATGACACCCCAATCGACGCACTGGTCGACGATCGAACGAAACAAACTCATGTCCATCAACAGGCCGGGCTGGATTGTCCGCTCGGTTTTCTTGTTGGGGCAGAAAATGCAGTTGGCGTTGCAGCCCGTGACCGTCTGGATCTGGGCATGGAGAGGGCCATCGGGCAAGGGGCGCCGCCGGTTGAGCAGGTGATATTTGAGGCGCACCAGCGGGTTTCGCGCCAGGGCCGGCAGGTAATACTTGGGAGCCATGGAACAACGAAAATCCTATTGACATGGACAACGCGCGCCGCCGTCGTCGCGACTTCCCGCCGCGGCCGGCCTTTGGGCATACGTTGATTTTGTATCTTATTTGATGGGCGTTTGTCAAAGATTGATGCGCGGCGCACGAGCCCGAAAGTACCGCCCAAACTCCTTGACGATTCGAACCATTTGTCATGTAATATATCGTTTGCGCGGCGCCAAGGCGGCGTCCGGGCAATGATGGATTGGTCATTTGGACCGCCCCACAACCTTATCCAAGAGTGAATGCCATGCCCACCATTGATCCTGGTAAATTGCGGCCCGGCCACAAGATCGTCCTCGACGACCAGCTTTGGGTTGTCACCGATTGGCAATTGCGCACGCCCGGCAACCTGCGCAGCTTCGTCGTCTGCAAGGTCAAGAATCTGGCCGATGGCCGCGTGATCGAGAAAACTTTCCGCGGCTCGGCCGACTGGCCCCAGCAGGCCGACGTCGCCACGCGCACCTGCCAGTATCTATATAATGACGACATGGGATTTCACTTCATGGATATGGCCTCCTACGACCAGTTCGCGCTGGCGGCCGATTTCATCGGGGCGCAGGCCAACTACCTGATCCCCGACGCCGAGGTGCAGGTGGCGTATTGGAACGACAAGCCGATCGGCCTGGAACTGCCGCTTAAGATGGCGTTCAGGATTGTGGACACGGTCGACGAGGTGGCACGGGGAAATTCCTCGGGCAACATCACGAAAGACGCCACGCTGGAGACCGGATTGACGATCCAGGTGCCTTCGTTCATCAAGAACGGCGAAAAAGTGCTCGTCAACACCGAAACCGGCCTTTACGTCGAGCGGGCCTGAGATTGACGCAAGGCGACACGGCGGCCGCGCATTGGTAATATTTGCGAACCGGGTCGAGGGACGGGTGAAGGCGGATATCGGCCGGTCAAATCGGCCTTGATGCTATTGAATGAATGAGGCTTGCGATGGAGTCGGCTTTGATGCCGGCTCTTTTCGTATCGTATCGAATGTGGGCAAACAATATCGATTACGATCACGATCACGATCACGTTTACGATCACGAGCGTGGGCACGAGCATGACGTTGCGGGATTCGGATCGCATTACTCGCAGGCCGCTCCGCGATTGCGCGGGACGCGCTCCATCGATTCGCCATCGCGCCGGCCCGCCACTTTCGATTTGGCATGACAAATCGGGCGGAATCATCTATATATGGTGGTCGTTTACGTCCAGACCGATCTCCGGCGCCCTCATTGATTGCGCCGGCCACGCGATGGCGACACCCAACATACGACCAAGTCACCGGAAATCCGTCCGTTCATGAATGCACGCAAAATATTCAAGTTTGTCTCGTTGATTGTCATCCTTGCAGTGGGGACGTGGCTCCTTTGGCCCCCCTCCGACGAAGGAGAGACGGCGGGCGCCGCGGCGGCCGAAGCTCCCGGCGGCCCGCGCGCCGGCGTCAAATACACCATCCGCTTTTCACCCGGCAACTCCTACCTGCCCGGCATGACGCCCGACGGCATCGGCAGCCCGCTCAAGGGACTGGCCGACGTCGTCGCCGACTACGAGAAACTCCATCCCGACACCCACATCGAACTGGTGACGGCGCCGGTGGGCGTGCGCGAATACCTGGTGACGCAACTCATCAGCGGCATGGCGCCTGAAATCATCAATGTCAACGTCGAGGACGTCTGGCAGGACATCCAGAAAAACTGGTACGTGAAATTCAACAAACTGCTTGATTCACCCAACCCGTACGTCAAGCCCGGCGAGCCGGGCAGCGTCCGGTGGTGGGATCAGATCAAATACCCGGGCATCAGCCGCGGCACGGCGGCCCCCGACCGCAATTATTACTGCATATGCTACGACATGGTCGAGACGGGCATCTATTACAACAAGAATATCTTCAGGAAAGTCGGCGTCGAAGAGCCGAAAGACTTTGAAGATTTCATGCGCATCTGCCAGAAAATCAAAGATTACACGAATGAAAAGGGGGAGCATCCTTACACTCCCATTCTGCTGGGCCAATGGACCATGGCCGACTGGTGCCTGGATCTGTTCTTCGATCAGTTTTACGCGCAAATCACGCCGGGCATCGACCTGTCGGCCGGCCAGGACCCCGAACGCGAGCTTTACCTCAAGCACTATCTGGACTGGGACGAAATCAGCTTCCTGCGCAAGAAGGGATTCTTTGGCAAAAAAGATCCGCGCTGGCGTGAGGTTTTCAAGGTCATGTATCGTTTCCGCCAGATGGCCAACCGCAATCTGACCACGATCGACCCGATCCGCGAATTCGTCACCCAGAGCGGGGCGATGTATTGGGCGGCCAGCCCGTTTACCTATCACCTGATGGTCGACAAGAAGCTGGGATTCGATTGGGGCATCTTCTATATGCCGGCTTTCACCCAGGCCACGTCCAAGTATGCCGACGGCCATCCGATGTGCGTCATCGGCGGGCCCGGCACGCAATACGAAATCACCAACAGCGCCATCAGCGACACCGGCAATCCCGAGACCTCCGAACGCCTGAAGCGCGTGGGCGACTTCCTGTATTTCCTGATGGCGCCCCAAAATTACATCAAGGTCGTCAACGAAACCCCCCGCTATCTGACCAACATCATTGGCGTGCCGGTCCAGCCCCCCTTGCAGCCTTTCGACGATTTCCTCAAACGGGATTATTCCTCCTCCAAATGGATGTTTACGTTCGATCTCAAATTTTCCGAAACGCTCCTGCGGATGCTGGATCTGTATCTCAACGACGGCATCACGCTGGACGAATTCATCTGGTGGATAGAGACCAGCCTGGAACAGGCCTGCCAGAACATCGAGTTGCGCAAGCCGCCTGACTGGGCGGAACTGCAACGCAGTTGGGACAGCAAGGCGCCCGCGCGCGCCAAAATGAAGGATCTTCCCGATGAAGCCTACCGATAGCACCGACATCTATCGTGACCGCCATTATCGCCTCTGGTTCACGCTGGGGTGTTACGGATTGCTGGCCGCCACCGTCATCCTGTTGACCGTTTTCATCTACTTGCCGGTGGCGTGGGCGTTCACGAAATCGCTTTATCAGTTCGAGATCGGCGGGGACTCGCAATTCGTCGGGCTGGGCAATTACCGGGAGTTTTTCAACGACCCCACGCTTTGGCCGTCGTTCGGCCACATGCTGTTCCTGACGAGTTTCGCCGTGTGCGTGCGCCTGTCGATGCCGCTGATCGTCGCCAAACTGATTCACTCGGTTCGCCACGAAAAATGGCGTTATTTTTACCGCATTCTCTTCCTGGTGCCGATCGTCGTGCCGGGCGTGGCGGTTCAACTCATCTGGCAAGGATTGATCTACGCCGACAAGGGTTTGCTTAACGAGGCGCTCATGGCGCTGGGCCGCGGCAACTGGACTCACGGCTGGCTGAGCAATCCCTCGACGGCGCTGATCTCGTGCGCGTTCGTCGGCTTCCCCTGGATCGGCGGTTTCGAGGTGCTCATCTACTACGCCGGCCTATCGGGCATACCCGACAGCGTCAACGAGGCGGCCCTGCTCGAAGGCTGCGTCGGCATCCGCAAATTCTTCAAGATCGACATCCCGATGGTCTTGAGCCAGCTCAAACTGATCCTGATGCTGACGATCATCGGCGGCGTCCAGGGCTTCGAGGGGATGCTGATCCTGACCAAGGGCGGGCCGGGCTTCGAAACCACGGTGCCGGGCCTCTGGATGTATTACAACGCCTTCAGCTTCCAGCGGATGGGATACGCCTGCGCGATCGGCGTGCTGCTGTTCGTGCTGATTTTCGGGCTGACCGTTCTGAATTTCAAATACTTCAAATCGTCGGAAGAAATCCAGGCAATCCAATGAAGAAAAAACACTGGTACATCCACCTTGTCATCATTTTCTTCTCAACGCTGACGCTGACCCCGTTCGCCTTTGTCATCAACAACTCCATGCGCAACAACACGGAGTTTTATCACAAGTTTTTCGGCCTGCCCGAGGCGCTGGGGGTCCTGATCAACGCCGGCGCGGCGACCTTCACCAATCCCGCGGCCATCTTCGAGACGGTCGACGAAAACGACGAGCCGATCGTCGTCGAGGCCCGCGAGGCCGTCCACTACGCCTGGATGCGGCTGACCAAGAGTTACCGGCAATCGTGGACGCTGATCCGGCCTTATATGCTCAACTCGATCCTCGTCTGCCTGGTTACGGCCACGGGGGTGCTGCTGCTGGGGTCGATCAGCGCCTACATCCTGTCGCGTTATCGTTTTTTCGGCTCCAAGGCCATCTTCTTTTTCATCATCAGCACGATGATGTTCCCCGGGGTGCTGACCCTCGTGCCGGCCTACCTGCTGGTCAAGAGCCTCCACCTGCTCAACTCCTACTGGGTGCTCGTGCTGCCCTACGTGGCGGGCGGCCAGGTTTTCGCGATTTTCGTTTTCAAGAGCTTTTTCGACGGCCTGCCCGAGGACCTGTTCGAATCGGCCCGGATCGACGGGGCCGGCCACATGCAGCTTTACTGGAACATCGTGCTGCCCCTGTCCAAGCCGGTGATGAGCGTCGTGCTGGTGATGAACGTCATCGGCACCTGGAACAACTTCCTCTGGCCGTTCATCACCAACACCGACGCCAAGTATCACGTGATCGCCTCGGGCTTATACGTTTTGGCCACGTCGGTCCACGCGCAGAACATGAGCACCCTGTTCGCCGCCTACATGATCGCCAGCATCCCGCTGCTGATCATGTTCACGTACGCGACCAAGCCCTTCATTCAGGGAGTCACCTCGGGGGCGTTCAAGGCGTAAGCTTGTCGGCTTGTTCGGAGTCCAAGCTTCAGCTTGCATATGGTAAACATCGCGTAAGCGCCCATAAAAAAAATCTCTGGATCCGCACCAGCGGATCCGGGGGATTTCGTTTGATAGGAAATGCCCGCGCTGGCAAATGCAAGCTGAAGCTTGAATGCCGAACCATCAGACCTTGGCGAAATATTCCTGGGCGTCGACGGGATCGGGCTTGATGGTCAGTTGACCCTCGTTCCAGTTGGCCGGACAGACTTCGCCGTGCTTGTCGACGAACTGGAAGGCCTTGATGATGCGCAAGGTTTCGGCGACGCTGCGCCCCACGGGCAGGTCGTTGACGGTCGAGTGGCGGATGATGCCCTTGGGGTCGATCAGGAAGAGGCCGCGCAAGGCCACGCCCGAATCGAGCAGGACGCCGTAAGCGCTGGAGAGCGACTTGTCAAGGTCGGAGACCAGGGGGAAGTTGATTTTGCCCAGCCCGCCCTTCTTGCGGTCGAGTTGCGTCCAGGCCAGGTGGGAGTAGGGGGAGTCCACCGAAACGCCGATCAGTTCGGCGCCGAGTTTCTTGAATTCGGCGACGTTGTCGCTGAAAGCGGTGATCTCGGTCGGGCAGACGAAAGTGAAATCGAGCGGCCAGAAGAACAGGACCACCCACTTGCCGGCATAATCGTCAAAACGGATTTCCTTGATTTCGCCGTCGATGACGGCCTGGGCGGTGAATTTGGGGGCTGGCGAAGTTACTCGGATACTCATGCTTTTTTCTCCTTCGTGGAAAATTGACCAACACTCGATTGTGATGGACCGCTTCGGGCGAGGCGATGCCTTCCCGCGCCTCGCTCGCTCTGTCATAATGCCAGAAAACAGGGGGAAAAACAATAAAAAGCGGCCATTGGGGAACCTCGACGGAAACCCCGGGGGGCCGTAAAAATAATTCCAAATGCAGGTGGTTCGATTGAAAGGATTTGCTTGATTTTGTGGATTTCGATTGTTAGGGTCGATCCAGATTGAAGTGGCAGGTCTTCGAGATGGCCAACGCTGAAGCCGTTTGATATCCGTCTGTCGGCCAGGGAGGTTGTGATCGTGAGCAGAATAATCGGCTGGGTGTTTATTTTATCCCTGGTGGCCCTGGGCGCGGCCGCACACGCCGCCGATCAGCCCCAACAAGGACCGGGCGTGGCCACCGGGGGCGACGCGCTCAAGGGCGAGTCGTCGATGTCGATCGAGCCGTCGACCACCAAGGGACCCTACTACTACCAGAGCACCAGCGAGCTGGCGGCGCGCAAGCTGGCCCGCGGCGTGGCCAACGTCACGTTGTGCGTGGCCGAAATACCCAACCAGATGTTCCAGGAAGCCTACCGCACGTCGCCCGTCAGCGGGGCGGTGGTCGGCGTCTGGAAGGGCGTGATCAAGGGCAGCAAGCGCCTGGCCATCGGCGTGTGGGAAGTGGCCACGTTTTACTGCCCGACCAAGAATCACTATCAACCCTATATCGAGCCCGAAGTCGTCTTTATGGAATACCTTCATTGAGAACGCCAACCGCCGCGCGTCCACGCGCCGAATTTCAGATTCATGCTCAAAGGAGTTGGAGCGCCATGAAATGGACCAAGTATGCTTGTCTGGCCGCGATTGTCTTCACGTTCGCCATGGGGACGGCTTTCGCGGGGTCTGACCCACTTTACCGCGAGCAATCCGACGCGGCCAAGATGATGCACAAATTGGGACGCGGGGTGACCAACGTTCTAACGTGCTGGGTCGAGGTGCCGCGCAACATCGCCATCGAGTGGGAGCGGACCGACCCGGTCACCGGCTTCATCATGGGCACCGTCCAGGGCGTGGGCTGGGGCTTTGCCCGCTTTGCCACGGGCGTCTACGACACGGTGACCTTCCCCTTTCCCGTGCCGCCCGGCTACGTGTCGATGCTTGACCCCGAGTTCGTCATCACCGACATCTGGGGCGATCCGATTCCGGGGCTCACCGACATCTACGCCAACGACCCGGATCATCCCAAGGGGACGCCGATCTATCCGCAACAGTTCGGCTTTTGAGGACGGCGGGGTAGTTCCAGCGCGCCAGAGACCGGATTGAGGCCGGATCCGCTGAAATCCGGCCCGGCATGTGCCGGCGCATTGTGCGCCAATGCGGAACCGTATCATGGGGGTGCTGCACGCAAAATGCGGCGCCCCCTTTTTCTGTTTTGTTCCCCCCAATCGCCAGATTCATTGAATTGGCGGCCCGTTCCGATTAGAATCCTTGAGGACTTGCGGCCGGCGGCCGGATGCAAAGGGGCGCGAACGGCGACCGGGGACGGCGCCGCCGCACGGCGCATGCAAGATTGCGGTTATTCGCCTTGTCATTCAACCCACCCAAAGGAAATTGATGATGATTCACCCGACAAGCAACCGGACGGGATGGTTACTGCTTCTGGCGATCGCTCTAGGCGCGGCGGCGATCCCCCCCCGCGCGGGCGGAATTGCCCTTCGCCGACCAGATTCCGGCGGATGCGGTGATGGTGCTGGGCGCTTCGGACACGGCCGGCCTGTGGAACAAGTCACGGACGCTGCCCCTGGTCAATTCGCTGACGCAATACCTCCAGAGCCCCGCCGTCGCCCAGGATCTGGAATACCAGGCCTTTGACCTGGAGCGCAGGAAACTGGAGGCCACCCTCGGGTATCCGGCGACGGTCGGAGAATTCATGAGCGGCGTGTTCAAGAACGCGCTCTTTTACGCCACGCCGGCCGCAGCCGGGGAAAAAGTGCCGTCGGTCGTGTTCCTGATGACGGCGGGCGACAGGGCCAAGGCCGCCAAACTGATCGAAGTGCTCGACCAGAAGAACAAGGACTATGCGGCGGCGAGCGCCGTGACGGCGAGCGCCGTGGCGCCGACCACCGGATCTCTGCCGGTGGCGCCGGCCAAACCCTCGACGTTCGAAAAGCTGACCGTGGGCGGCGTGTCGGTTTCTCATTATATTTATCGCGACGAAAGCGGCGCCGGGCAGGAGGGCTTCTACACGCTGGCGGGCGACCGGTTGCTCTTCAGCAACCGCCAGGCGGCGCTGAACCGCGCACTCACGGGGCTGGCTTCCGGCGCCGTGCCGATCACGAAAAACGCCGATTATGTCCGCTTGACCAACAGTCTGCCGACGCGGAAGGCCGACCTCGTCGGCTGGTTCGACGCCGACTACCTGGTGCGTTACACCCCATACGGCGGCATGCTCAAGGCTATGCCGGGGGTCGCGGCGAGCAATAAAATCGCCTGGGCGATCAACGTCGTTCCCGACGGCCTGTTCGTCAAGGCGGCCACAACGGCCGATCCGGCCAAACGTTCGCCCGACATCAAGCCCGGCAAGCTCGAGGGTCTTGCCTTCGTCGCCCAGAATCCGCTGGCGGCGGTGGTCTACGGGTTGTTCGACCCCGGCATGATCAACAGCGAACTGACCATGCTCAAGGCCATGCCCGGTGTGATGGGCGGCCCCGGTTCGTCCGCCGGAGACCCAATCCTTCGTTTTGAACAGGCCACCGGCGTTTCGGTCCAGCAGGAACTGATTCCGGCGTTGGGGGGCGAATTCACCTTCGGTTTCAACAAGGTGGACATGACCAACACGTCCACCATCGGCTTTCTACCCTTCCCCACGGTCGACCTTTCGATCGGCGTGAAGCTGAAGGATCCGGCCAAAATGGCCGCGATCATGATCAAACTGGAAAAATACATGGAGCAGAAGGTCCGGAGCGCGGCCGGCCCGCAGGCGGGCGCGATGGGCGTCGCTGACGGTGCGGCCGCGGGTGGACCCGACCCGCAGGCGGCGTTGACCTTCCAGAGCGTCCAGGCCGGCGGCGCGCAGATTCGCACGCTTCCCTTCTCGCAGGGCTTCGCGCCCAGTTACACGATCCTGAAGGACTACGTGCTGATCGGCCTGAACACCGCCAGCGTGGCCGCCGCGGTGAGCCGCGCCGGGGGGCAAAGCCCTTCGATCGGCGCCTCGCCCGCCTACCTGGAACTCGCCCGGTTGGCCGGCAACAACCCCGCCCTTTACTCCTACAGCGCTGTCGATATCAGTCAGATCGTCAGCCTACTCGGCACGTATCTGCCCATGTTTTTGAACAACCAGACCCCATCGGCGCAGCAGCAATTGATGGGCCTGGTCAACAACGTCCTCATCCATTCGGGAACGCTGGCGGCAATCGAGACCCGGGAAAGCGACATCCCGGTGACCTACACCAAGTTGACGATGCGTTGAGAGACGCGCGGCACCGAGTCAAATAGGATTGATTATGGCGGATTGGGAGCGTCGGGAACGAGAACGAGAACCATCACGATTGTAAATGCGATAACGATAACGAGCATTAGGCCGCACGGTCGGTCAATTGGGCCGTGAGTGGATAACGGGCCGCGCGGCGCCGAGGGGGCATTTGAGGCGCGCGGCCGTCCCTGCATTTCCATGGAAATCCCTATCGTGAGCAAGCCGCCGCCTTTTCCCCTTTTGTGGGAATACCGGAGCGCCAGCCCGGCGCAGACGATCCGGGTCGGTCGGGCCATCGGCCGCGCCTGCCGTGGGGGCGAAATCATCCTGCTCGACGGCCCCCTCGGCGCGGGCAAGACCTGCCTGGCCAACGGCATCGCCCGCGGCCTGAATATCGAAGGACCCCTGATCAGTCCCACCTACGTCATCCTGCGCACGTATGCGAGCCCGCGCGGGCTCAAACTACATCACCTGGACTTCTATCGCCTGAGCGGCGACGACGATCTGGCCAGCGTGGGTTTGGAAGATTGCTTCGGGGAAGACGCGGTCATTCTGGCCGAATGGCCGGGTCAATGTCCGGGAGCGTTCGAGGAGTTCACTCTGGCGCTGCGCCTGGAGCCACTGGACGAGACGGTGCGCCGCATCCGGGCGTACGCCGGCACGGTACCCTCTGCCAGCCCGCTGACCAGCCTCAAGGGGCTCGGGCTATAGAACGGGGCCGGCGACGCCGCTCCTCGTCCCGCATATTACGTGTAATCGCCGGCGGGCATCAGCGCGCCTGGGCCTGAAGCCGCAGGTCGTAGGCGTCGAGCGCGCGCAGGCGGGCCTGGCCTTCGAGCTTGGCCGGCTGTCCGTCGGCCTGGGCGACGCGGCGATAAGCCTCGCGGGCCTGCCCGACGTAGGCCGACCAGGACTTCTGAACATCGGCGAAATCCAGGCCGTCGGGATCGACCTGCCCGGCCAGGTCGCGCGCCAGGGTTTCATACATCTCGCCGGCCAGGAGCCAGTGTTCGCAGACGCGGTGACTGGCCTCATTCTGGTCGACGAGTCGGCGAACCAAATCGATTCCGCGCGCCGCCCCGTCGGCCAGCACCATGCGGTTGTCGAAATAGAGCCGCGCGGCCTCGGCCAGGGTTCGCTCGGTTTCCGCCCGCGCGTAGGACTCATAGGGATAGGGGGGGTGCTCGTCGATCCAGCCCTTGAGGCGCTGTTGCAATGCCTCGAGATCGTTTAGATAACCTTGCAGGTTCTTGGCGAAAGCGGCGCGATCGGTCAGATCGGCCATGCGGCCGGCGTTGGCGGCGCGCGTCCGCGCGGCGGGGGCCAGGCTCGTACCGGCGGCTGCCGCCGCCGTGAAAGCCTCCTGCGCGGCGCGCCACCGGCCCAGGCGTTCGAGGCACTCGCCGCGCGCGAAAGACAGCACGTCGGCGTATTGCGCGGCGGCCAGTTCCTTGAGCGCGTCGAGGCGCTTGAGCGACACCCGGAAGATGTTCTGGCCTTCCAGATCCTGCCCCGGGCTTTGGCGATAAGGATCCTGGTTGAGGTAGAGCTTGAGTTCGGCGACGACGGTCAACAGCGATTCATGGGGATAAGGCGCGCGCGGCGGGGCGCTGGCGCAGGCCGCCAGGCACAACAGGCAGGCCAGCGCCGGCGTTCCGGTCCAGATCCAACGTTGCCGGGCGGGTGGGCGATTCATTTTTCGGGCGGGGGCGTGCCGCCGCACTCGCGGATCCACTGCCGGACGTTGGGATCCTTGCCGCCCAGTTCAAGGTATTTCATATAATAGGTCAGTGCCTTGGCGTAATTCTTCCGATACTTATGCCAGTTGATGCCCAGGCTGAGATAATAGTCGGGATTCTTCGGGTCGGCCTCGATGGCTTTCATGAAGTTGGTCTCGGCTTCCTTTTGCATCCCTTCGGCCTGGTAGGTTTTGCCGATGCCATCCATCGCCGGCGCGTAAGTGGAGATGATGTTGAGGGCCTGCTGGAAGTTCTCGCGCGCGACGTTGGTCTTGAGCAGGTTGAGATTGGCCGTGCCCAGGAAAGTGTTGGCCTGGGCAAGGACCTGCTTGATTTCATCCTTGTTGCGCTCGGCTTCGGACTTGTCCCTGGACATGTCGATCGTCTTCTGCAGCTCGCGGGTCGCGTCGTTCCATCTCTGCTCGTCGATATACGAAGTGGCGATGGAAAGCTGGGCGTCGAGGTTGCCGGGGTCGCGCAGCACCACTTCCTTCAGGCACTCGCGCGATTCGTCATACTGCGGGGGGGTGAGCTTCTGCAGGGCGCGTCCCTTGCCGAGCCAGGCGCGGTACTTGTCTTTATCGAGCGCGAGCGCCTGATCGAACGCATCCTTGGCTTGGGCATAGGCGGCCTGGAGCAGGCGAACTTCACCCAGTTCGCAGTAGGCGTCGTAGTTGCCCGTCTTCTGGTTGACCAGGTTCTGGAAAGCCTCGGCGGCCTTGTCGACCTGGTTGAGTTTGCGGTAGCTGATCCCGAGGTAGTAAAGCGCTTCCTGGTAAGGCAGGTTGGAAGCGGCGGCGACCGGGGGGCTGGCGACGGCCTGACTGAGCGTTTCAGCGGCGTGGGCCCAGTCGCCCTGGTCGAAGTAGATGCGGCCCAGCAGCAGGGAGGCGCGATCCTCGCGCTGGCGCATCGCAATGATGGCCTTGAGGTTTTCGATGATGTGATTGATGTCGCCCTTAATGGCGCTGGTTTGAATCTTGGAGTAGGCCTCGACGGCGTAATCGACGGCCTCGGGCTTGGTGAAATTCTTGTCGTCGCGGGTCACCTCGACGAAGGCGTCGGCGGCGGCGCGATATTGCTTGTCCTCGAAGTAAAGCCGGCCCAGTTTGAACTGGTAATCGAGCAGCTTCGCGTCGTGATTGGGGCCCAGCGAGCCGGGATTCTCCTTGGCCAATTGAATGCCTTCCTTGTAGAGTTCGATGGCCTGGGGTTTACGGCCCGTCGCCAACATGTCGGCCAGTTCGATGGCGGCCAGGGGATTTTTGGGATATTCCTGCTTGGCCAGCAGGTAGTGCTTTTCGGCGTTGGGGTAATCGACGCGGTCTTTGAAGTCGCGGGCGATGCCGATGTGGGCCTCGGCGATGAGTTGCTTGCAGCGGTCGCGCGCCGAGCTTTCCTTGACCCGGTCATAGAGGTTCTGCGCTTCGTCGATGGCGGGTTGGAATTCGCGGTTCTTGAGCAGGTTCTCGATTTTCTCGAACGAGGTGCCGTAGACGCGCTGATCGCGATCCGCGATATTTTTGCGCACCTTCTCGATCTTGTCGGCCAGGCGCTTGTTACCAGGATCGTCCTTGAGCGCCTTTTGATAGAGCTGCATGGCGCGGTCCAGGTCATTGTCGGTCACGGCCAGGTCGCCGGTTGATTCGGTGAAGTCGATGTTTTTCTGCTGGTCGATGCGCTCGATGTTGTCGCGGGGAATTTTAAGCGGTCCGGCCGGAATCCGGATCACGACGAACTGGCTGTCGGGCTCATTGCTGAGAATGATGCCTTCGACGGTTTTTTTGTTTTTGAGATAAATCGTGTCGCCCCACGCCGTTCCCGCCCCTGGGAAACCGGCCAGAATCAGCCCGGCGAGCAATGCGAAAAGCCATTGTTTCTGTTTCATTTGAATAATCCCTGTGCCTTGGGAAGTTACGCGCGCCGGGTGGCCCGGCTCGTTCGCCCGCGTTTGGCCACACAGAACCATCCCGATCATAAGGCAAGAGTCATCCACCGTCAATGCCCCCAAAGGCTCCCGGAAAACGATTTGTCACCATATGCGCAGGGGCGCCGGCTCCCTTGGCAAGCCAAACGGCGGCGGCGCGCGGCCGCCCGGGAGACTTCACGATGGCGCTCCGCGCGGCGACCGAAACCGGCAACCGACGGAAACGGCGCGATTACTTGATTTTCAAATGAGTGGAAGGATCGATGGCGCGGCCATTGTGGTGAATCTCGAAGTGCAGGTGAGGGCCGGTCGAGCGGCCCGTGCTGCCCTCGCGGCCGATCACCCCGCCTTGCTTGATGCGGTCGCCCTCTTCGACCATCTGCTTCGAGAGGTGCAGGTAAAGCGTCTCGTAGCCGTTGTCGTGGCGGATGGTGACGTAACGGCCCCGCGTGAACGATCTGCGCACCTGCGTCACGACGCCGTCGGCGGCGGCATGGACCGATGTGCCGTAAGGCGCGGCCAGATCCACGCCGTAATGATAACGCCGGCCGCCGCCCCAGGGGTCGCGCCGGTAACCGAACGAGGAGGTCAGCTCACCGTCGATGGGCATGATGAACTTCATCGAGCGGGCGGTCGTAAAGGAGGTTTTGCGGCTGCGCGAATCGTCGCGGCTGCGAGAACCATCGCGGCTGTCGTCACCGGCGTCCTCGATCAATTGGGCCGATTCGTACTTTGAGGTTCGAGACTTAAGTTGCGGAGCCGTGTCGAAGATATTGTCGATTTTGGCGATGATGGGGTCGGGCACGCCGGCGCTCGGGTCGACGCCGGCCGTCGCTTCGGGGGCGTCAAGCGCATATTCGGTCGTTTCGGCTGGATCGCGGTCGCTCTCGCCGGGGTCGTTGAGCATGAGCCAGAACTGCACGCCCTCGCGCTCGAACGTGACCGAATTGTCCTGGATGGCAGCGATCCGATGGCCGTCGATCACGTCGCCGACGGTGTAAATCATGTGGGTGGAGTTGCCGGGATGTTTGATGAAGCAGGTGGCTTTGCCCTGGAAGAAGGCCACGCCGACCAGTTGCAGGCCGAGTTCTTCGAAGGCATAACGCAGGAGCAAGGGATGGCTCAGCGATGCATTGGCGTCCTGAACGATGGCCGGCACCGTGCGCGTCTTGGGGCTGTGCGTTGCCGTGACGGTGCCCGCCGTGGCGTAATTAGGCCATGTGGTCACGGTTGTGGCGCACAAAACCGCCAGCGCCAACAAAAGAAATGGTAGAACCGCTTGTTTCAAAAATCCGCTATCCGTTGAACAAAATGGACGTATCAAGTATCGGTTGCCGCGTTTTCTTTGTGTCGTCGCCCAGCGGCGAGTAACGAGTTAAGTGTTAAGACTTATCGGCCGATCGAGAGAATTTTTTAGGGCAGCGCCCGAGGATGACAGGCGCCAGGAATTCGGCCACTTTAAAACGGGCAAATTCTGGCGGCGCCCATCCGAAATGTCAACAAAAAATCCACCTCGATGCGCGCTCGAATAGCCCGCTGCTCGACCCTGCCGGCGCAGCGAGACGCGGCCATTCGGGTTATCGGGCGGCTAAATCCTTTGAACAGAGTAATTTATGACAAGGCAGCGTTAAGCGGCGGACGATGGCGCCCCGCGTGGAATTTCGTTTCGTCGCGCCGGCCGCGGGTATAGGATTCATGGGGAGACCGACAACGCCGTCACGGGAGATGCCATGGACGACCTCGCGATTCGCAACATCTGGATCATCATCGCCGTCGCCACGCCGGTGCTGGCGACCCTCATCGGCCTCGCGGGCCATTGGGCCGCCGCGCAGGAAGGCGGCCGCATGTCGCGCCGCCTGCGGCGCAACTGCCTGATCCTTTTTTTGGCCGGCCCCGCCAACCTGGTTTTGTGGCTGCTGTTCAACGATGCGCTCGATGCGGTGGGCTATCGGTCGGTCCTGGGGATCGTCGTGGCGGCCGTCGTCTTCGTGGCCGCCGGGCTGGGCACGGGATTCTTCAGTCGGGTGGCCGGTCACGGCTGGCACGGCCAGAACCCCGACGGCGACAGGCCCGGCGCCCCCCCCGAAGATCCGGCCGGCAAGGACTCGTAAGTCGGCGGACAGGCGGAATGGATTTGGCGCGCGCGGCGTGCTCGTTCGCCGTCGCCAATATATGATTATGACATCAATTTTATGAGTAACGTATTTGACACTCGCCCTGGCGCGCCCGCCCCTTGGCGGCCCGGCTACCTGGGCCTGGCCGAGACGGGCGAGTTAAGCCGGCGCGTGGAGCGCCTGCGGACGCTTCTCGAACCGTGCCGCCTCTGCCCGCGGGGCTGCGGCGCCGAGCGACTGTCGGACCGGATCGGGGCCTGCTTCAGTGGCCGGCGCGCCCAGGTGGCCTCGTGGTGCGACCACCACGGCGAGGAGCCGCCCCTTTCGGGCACGCGCGGCTCGGGCACCGTTTTTTTCGCCAACTGCAACCTGCGTTGTGTCTATTGCCAGAATCACCAGATCAGCCAGCGATTCCGCCGGTTCTCTGAAGCCGATCCGACCGGCCGCGCCGGCGAGGGAGAACTGACGGCGGAGAGTTTGGCCGCCGTTCTGCTGGCGCTCCAGGCGCGCGGCTGCCACAACATCAATTTCGTCTCGCCCACCCACTTCGCGCCGCAAATGGCCGAGGCGGTCGCGCTGGCGGCGGCGCGCGGCCTGCGCCTGCCGATCGTCTACAACACCAACGCCTACGATTCGCCCGAGGCGCTGCGCCTGCTGGAGGGGATCGTCGACGTCTGGCTGCCCGACCTCAAGTATGGCGACGCCGAGACGGGGCGCCGTTACAGCCGAGTGCGCGATTACCCGGCCCACGCGCGCGCCGCCATCGTCGAGATGTGGCGCCAGGGGGGGGCGTTGCGCCTGGGGGAGGACGGCACGGCGCGCCGGGGCGTCATTGTGCGCCACCTCGTGCTGCCCAACGACCTGGCCGACTCCGAGGCCAGCCTGCGCTGGCTGCGGGAGGCCGCGCCCGGCGCGACGCTGAGCCTCATGGCGCAATATTTTCCGGCACACCACGCCCTGCGCCACCCCCTGCTGGCCCGGCGCGCCACGGCGCGCGAATATGCGCGCGTGATCGACCTCGCCGTCGGCCTGGGCTTCCGCGAGATCCTCGCCCAGAACCCCGCCGACGCCCCCGATCACTACCGCCCCGACTTCGAGCACGAACATCCGTTTCATACGGCCTGAAGACGGAAAACATGTCATAAGAGTTGGCGCCACGCGCGTATTATATTTAAAAACCAATAGTTTACTATGAAAATTAAGTTTCACACAAAGGCACAGAGGCGCAAAGCCACGTAATCTTTGTAAAACAAGGCCTTTTGGCTATCTATGAGTCGATATAGACATTCACACTATACGTAATAATGCGGCACCCGAAATTTCGCTTATAAATGTTTGTCTTCTCGGCGTCTCGGGAGTGAATTCAATAACTCTTGCCTGTTACATTGAGGTAATCGCGGATCGGTTGGCCGTCGATGAACAGGTTTTCGAGCACGGCGTTGCCGTCGTGGACCCGGACGGTCACGTGGCAATCGCGGTTATCACGTCGGCTGCGACTGCGATAGGCGGCTTCGGCGGCGGGGGCCTTTTTTTCTTCCATATAGAATCGGTCGAGCGGCCAGCGGATGTGAACTTCGCCGGTTCGCGAATCGGACCAGAGAACGCGCACGGGAATCGCCGGCGCGTCGGAGGGAAGCGTCGGGTCGAGGCGGATGACCTTCGCGAAGCCGTTGGCGTCGGCGGCGAGGACGGCGTAGGCGCGCCGGTTGTCGGGCCAGGCGGCGCCGCCGGGGACGGTCACGCGATCCGGTTCGAGCCGCAGCCAGACGTAACGACCGCGGAAGGCGTCGGCCGGGTCCACGGGCGCGGTGGAAAATTTAAACAACTCCCCCTCGCGCAGCGTGATTTCGCGCCGGACGATCATCCAGCCCGGCACGGCGAGTTGCGCGAGGGAGGCCGCCGCGAGGCCGAGAAGCAGCAAGGGTTTCTTATACATGAGCCGCTCCTTTCCGGCGAATCAGTATGAGGTTGGTCACGAGAAACGCGACGCCCAGCGCGATAAACAGCAAACCGCGCAGCAGGAAATCGAGGTCGGTGTCGAAAAAGCGCGCGGCGATCAGGGCCGAGACGGCCAGCAGGCCGATGTTCGTCTGACTCCGGCTGGATATGCGCAGGCCGGTCGCCAGCAGCCAGAGGCCCGCCGCAAGCAGATAGAGGTCGAACAGGCCCGCGGCCATGCCGGCGTGGGTTCCGCTGGCGAGTGCGTAACCGAGCACGGCCGTCACCGGCGCCAGGCCCATCACCAGGCCGAGGGGCCGTTTGCGCCGCCACGTGGTCGCGAGCAGGACGATCGCCGCCAGTGGCGCCAGCCCGCCCAGCACGGCGTCGGGCAGGAGCCGCCAGGGCTTGTCGGCCACCAACGCCCAGCGATGATAGTGCCAGCCGACCTCGTGCCACGGCCACTCGAAGGTCAGGAGGAAAGCGAGCACCAGCACACCGCCGGCGCCGATATGGCGCAGCGGCCGGACCCAGAAGCCCTCGCCTTCGCCGAACCAGAATTCGCCCGCCAGAAACATCAGCGCGAACAGTCCGGCGTAGAGAACGATCCACAGACCGGGCAGCACGCGCTCAGTCGTCGTGCCGGCCGCCACCGCGACACTGATGCAACCGGCCCACAAAAGCACGACCGGGCGTGGCTGGTAGCGGCCGGCACGCAGCAACACGGCGGCATAGGGAACGAGGCCCGCCAGCAACAGCCAATAACCTGCGGCGTAGCCGTCAGTCCAGCGCACGTGGCACGTCCACTCCGTGATGGCCCAAAGATAAAACAACCCGGGCACGACGGCGTCGAGGAGATAAACCAGGGGAAGCCCCAGCAGCGACCAGGTCAGCAGGAAGGCCGGCAGGTCGCCGGAGATGTTGTAGGTTTGGGCCACCAGCGAGATGCTGGCGCCGATCGCCAGGAAGAGGAATGCCGAAACCCCCTCGCGCCAGGCGCCGCTGGCGGGCCGCCGCGCCAGGACCCAGAACGCCAGCCCTTGGGCGAGGAGCAGCGGCAGGAACGAGAGAACGGCCCGCGCCGGCCGGGTGAGGTCGTCCCAATTGTGCGCGAGGAGCAGAATGACGCCCGCGCCGATGAGGACCGCCCCCAGGATGCCGAAGATCAGCACGGCCAGACGCCCGGACCGGCGGGGCGCGAGCGGGCCGTAGTGGGCGCGCAGACCGGCGGCGCTCGCCTCGTCGAGCACGCCCGTCGCCACCAGCCCCGGCAGCTCGCCGTAAAGCCATTCAATCATCTTTGGGTTCATGGCGACCTTCCTTGATCAAAAAGCGGGGGGGCGGCGCGCGAAAGGCCGGCCGCGAACGCATGATCTCGCGAAAAGCGGCATCAGCCACGAAAACACGCGAAAACGACTTTTTACCCCCCGAACGACCCCGGATGCGATAAGGCGTGCCAAAGCGCCCGGCGTCCGTGTCGTATTCATTCGTTAAAACAATACACACGACACACCGCACGAGTCTTCAACCGCCATGCCGATCCTACCACAACCCAACCTGTTTATATGGACCCAAGTTGAGCAGGCGGACGAGGTTTTTTACCTCCGCCGCGTCCTGGAAGCCCTGCATGTATACGCCCGACGGGGATTTACCGGCTGCCCTGGAGCGCGCACGCAAGAGCCGGCGCAGCGGTCATCGTGAGCGTCGTGGCGTAAACGCAAGCCGAAGGCTGTGGCCGTCAAACCGCCCCGCCAGTGGGCCACGCGCGATCGGGGCGCGATGCTCACTCGATGACTCAGAATCGAAGAGTAGTTTTCGCTCCCAGCATATCCGCGGAATCTCATTTCGAAACTCTCTTGAAGCCCGGGGCGGGCACAAACGCCTCGTGCTCGCGACATCCATGATCGCGTGCCCGCGGAAAAAAAAAGGCTGCGCGCTGAACCGAGCGGCAGCCCCCGTAAACGGGCGGTTATGTTCCTCGAAACTTATTTGAAACCCATGACGATGAGGGCCGGCGATGGCACTTCGCCGCCGCACCGATAAATATCGCCGAAGCTGATCGTGCCGTTGGTGGGATCGTAAGTGCCCCAAGCCAAGGCGTTGAGCTGCTGACCATTGCAGAAATGCCACACGCGCCAGCCGGGGGCGCTGTCGAGATGGTCGGGGCCCAGGCTGGAGAGATACCAAGCGTTGAATTTCAAGGCCTTGGGATCACTAAGACGGGTGACCGCGAAGTCGGTATAGTTGCCGTAGAACATGTGGGACACGTTGCTGTAGGTTCCCGTCGTGGGCGTATACATGCGGGAATTGGTAAAGAACGGGTCGCGAAGAGCCTCGGTCGTAGTGATGTAGGCGATCGGCGTGGTTAGGCGGATCAGGGGCCATTGGGCCTGCGGCCTGACGGAGACGCCTTGCACGCCGGTCGGATCGCACGGATTGCCTTCAGGCGGATACCGGTTGCAGTCGACGTAATACGATTCGAGCGCCGTGGCCACCGAGCGCTGGGAGCGAAAACT